>JAFZAM010000215.1 GCA_017557265.1 Oscillospiraceae bacterium
CGAGGATGGGACTGAAGACGTTCTTCGCGCCGGGGATGTCGGCGTCGGGACGCTCGACGCGCTCGTTTTCGGTGCGCAGGTCGATAACGGTGTCGACCATGCCCGCGAGCTTGGCGATGTCGGCGGGGCTCGCGTCGGCGAGGGCGCCGCTGCGGAAGAGCTTGCCGGAGACGACGGTGCGGCCGTCGGCGGTCTTCTGTCCGCCGAGATCGCGCGTATTGCGCAGCTTTTCGAATTCGATCCTACGGTCCATAAGTTACCTCTTTATCATTAAATTTTGATTATTCGTCTTGGTTTTTCGCGCGCTTTTTCTCGGCGATGATATCGAGCGCGATGACGACGCCGCAGCCGAGCCTTATCGCGAAGCCGAGCGCCTCGGGAACGGGCCCGAAGGCGAGGCTGTCGGTCGTCGGGATAAGTCTGTAAATGAGGTCGGCGGCGATGACGGCGAGGAACACGATGCGCACGGGGACGGGGCGCCTCCCGCGCAGGAGCTTCATCGAGATAACGCCGAACGCGACGGCGAGCGCGAGCATCACGAGGTCGACGACCGCCTCGCTCGAGGTCAGGCGGTAGAGCCAGCTGAGAAACGCCGTCTCATAGCGCGGCAGCGCGGCGAAGCCGACGTTGCACAAAAAAGCGAGCAGGCCCTTTTTCGCTATGACGCCCGGGTAGCCGGAGACCATGAAGATATATATCGCGGGCAGCAGGGGGATCAGCGTCATGACGCGGGAATAGAGCCCGGCGCCGGTCACGCGGAGCTTTTCGTCGTATCCGAATCTCATCCGGCCTTCACCTCCCCGAGAGTGCGCCCAAGGTAGCGCGCCTCGAACGCGTCGGTAAGGGCCTCCCCGTCGCGCACGGACCACACGGCCGCGCCCGTCGCGGGATCGAGAAAGACGACGTTCGCGCCCTCGTGGTCGGGCGACATGTCGCGCGAGGTCATGGCGTAGAGCCGGACGAGCGCGTTCGACTGCGGGAAGTCGGAGGGGGCGATGTAGCCGCTGAGGACGACCGGCTCGCCGGAGGCGCAGACGCCGCGCAGGGTCGCGTTTTTCATGACGACGGTCTTTTCATAGGTCTTCAGGTCGACGCAGACGACGCTCGTGAGGTTCAGCCCGAGCGGCGAGGCCTTGTACTCGTTTATGTAGAGCCTGTCGCCGCAGACGGCGGCGCCCCAGTCGTAGCCGAACTTGCCCTCGACGCGGAGCGTGCCCGTGACGGCGTCGCCGGTGTAGAGCCCGTCGGGGAACACCGAGGAATAGCGCACCGAGAGGTCCGACCCCTCGATGGGGATAAACTCGTTGGCGACGTAGCGGTCGGCCGCGCCCGCGAGATAGACCGTGAAGAACAGGGTTATCGCGGAGAAGAGAAACACGATGAACATGAACGCGTTGACTGTGAACTTGGATTTATTCGTTGCGGAGACCTCCCTTCGGGAAAACGGGTAATAACTTATTTTAGCACAAAAGAGCCGGATAATAAAGACTTTTCCGCGCGGTCAGATCGAGAGGATGTACCCGCCGTCTATGACCTGCAGGGTGCCGGTCATCTGGGCGGAGGCCGGCGAGGCGAGATAGACGGCCAGCGCGCCGACCTCGATGGGCTCGCCGAAGCGGCCGAGCGGCATCTGGTTGTTTATATACGTGAACATGTCGGGCGGGATGAACTTGGAGAGCTCGGTGTTGAAAAAGCCCGGGGCGATGGCGTTGACGCGGATGTCGTACTTGCCGAGCTCGACGGCCATGCAGTGGGTGAAGTGGGCGACGGCGGCCTTCGCGCAGGAGTAGGGCGACATGGCCTGCGTTTTGTTGACGATGAGCGCGGCGTTGGAGGCGATGTTGATGATGGCGCCGCCCTTTCCGGCGTCGCGCATGAGCTTGCCGAACTCGTACGTCATGTGGACGGTGCCGTTGAGGTCGGTGTTGACGACGTTGTACCAGTCGGTCAGCTCCTCGTCCATGTCCAGCAGCTCGCTCACGCAGGAGACGCCCGCGTTGTTGACGAGGATATCCACGTCGCCGAAGTCCTTTTTGACGGCGGCCGCGGCGGCGCGCACGCTCTTAAGGTCGGTCACGTCGCAGTCGAAGGCGGCGTACTTTCCGCCGTACTGCCTGAGCTCCGCGAGGGCCTCGGCGGCCTTCGCCCTGTCGCGGCAGAGGATGGCGACGTTCGCGCCGCTCTCGGCCATGGCGGTCGCTATGCCGAAGCCGAGGCCGCGGTTGCCGCCGGTTATGACGGCGTTCTTCCCGTCGAGACGGAAGGCGTCCTTCATGCTTTTGATGGGAGCTATCACGTTATATCATCCTTTCGACATATTTCTGACTTTATTAAAACAATTATACTATATTTGAGGGGAAAATGGGAGAATTTTTCGCCCCGCCGGGCGAAACTCTTGCCTGAGGCGGCGCGAAAAGCTATAATATAGACGGAAAAACGCCCGCGCTTCGCGGAGAACAGGAGGAAAGCATGCAGACCGTCACCGTCAGACACGGCGAGGGCAAGCTCGCCACCAAGATATTCGTCTCCTCGGAGGACGCCTTCAACGTCACGTCCGTCATCGTCATGGGGAAGAAGGAATGCGTCCTCATAGACTGCCAGTGGACCCGCGCCAACGCGCACAGGGTCATAGCCGAGATAATCGAGACGGGCCTCGAGCTCAAGGCCATCTACGTCACCCACGCCCACCCCGACCACTACTGGGGCCTCGGCGAGATAGCGGAGGCCTTCCCGAAGGCGAAGTGCCTCGCGCCCGCGCCCGTCGTCACGCTCTACGCGCACCAGTACCAGCCGAAGCTCGACGAATGGACCGAGATAATCGGCGAGCAGAACCTCTGCCGCAAGATGTGCGACCGCCTCGAGGCCATCGAGGACGACTACATCGAGCTCGAGGGCGAGCGGCTCGAGATAATCCGCTGCATGGGCGACCTGATGTGGAACACGATAGTCTGGATACCGTCGATAAAGACCGTCGTCTGCTCGGACGTCCTCTTCTCCGACGCGCAGCCCTTCACCTGCGAGGTAAACGCCGAGCAGCGCAAGCTTTGGCTCAAGGACGTCGACGGGATATACTCCCTCAAGCCCGAGGTCATCATCCCCGGCCACATGCGCGAGGGCACGCCGCTCGACGCGAGCGGGCTGGAGTTCATAAGGGCCTACCTTCTCGCGACCGAGGAGGAGATCGCGAACACGAACACTCCCGCCGAATTTTACTACAACATGGCCCGCCGCTTCCCCACCGCCTCGCTCATGCATCTCTCCAACGAGATGAACGCCGAGGTCTTCAAGGGCGGCCGCGTCTGGGCATGGAACGAGGACCCCGACCCGCGCTGGATGAAATTCCGCACGTGGGACTGAAATAGAAAGTGAGGAAATGAAAATGGCAGTTGTTTATAACCAGCTCGTGCCCGTGCTCTTCGGCAACGGCGCGCTCGACCTGCTCGGCGAAAAGGTAAAGGAGCTCGGCGGCACGAAGGCCATGCTCGTCTACGACGGCGGCGTCAAGGCCGCGGGCATAGCCCCCCGCGCCGAGGCCAGCCTGCGCAAGGCGGGCGTCGACTTCGTCGTCTTCGACAAGGTCCAGTCCGACCCCGCGGACTACCTCGTCAACGAGTGCGGCAAGCTCGCCGTCGAGTCGAAGGTCGACTGCTTCATCGGCGTCGGCGGAGGCAGCAGCCTCGACTGCACGAAGGCGGCCTCCCTCCTGATGAACCACCCCGCGCCCATCGAGCAGTACTTCACGGCGCCCCCGAGCTTCCTCGAATGCTGCGTGCCCGTCGTCCTCTGCCCGACCGCGGCGGGGACCGGCAGCGAGGTCACGCAGGTCGCCGTCATAACGAGCAGCGTCGACCACTCCAAGCCCTCCGTCTTCATGCGCTCGAGCCTCGCCATCGTCGACCCGGAGCTGACCTACACCGTCCCGCCCCGCGTCACGGCGAACACGGGCCTCGACGCCTTCACCCATGCCGCCGAGGCGATAACCGCCAAGGGCCGCAACCCGCGCAGCGAGCTGCTCGCGAAGACCGCCATCGAGAAGATAACCGAGTACCTCCCGCAGGCCTACGACGACGGGAAGAACGTCGAGGCGCGCTACGAGATGGCGCTCGCCGCCAACTGGGCGGGCATCGCCTTCCAGGACACGGACTGCCACCTCGGCCACTGCATGGCCGACGGCATCTCCGCCAAGTACCACACGCCGCACGGCTATAACTGCATCGTCGTCGACCCGGAGCTCATGGTCGAGTGCGCGAAGTTCGTCCCCGACAAGGTGAAGATAGTCGGCGCGGCGGCCGGCGCGAGGTTCGACGGGACCGAGGACGCCGCCGCCATCGGCAAGAAGACCGCCGACGCTATCCGCGCGCTCATGCGCCGCGTCGGCATACAGAGCCCGAAGGAGAGCGGCATGGCGCGCGAGGACTTCATCGAGTGCGCGAAGATGGCCATGGAGATAGACTACGGCCTGCGCCTCAACTGCCCCTTCGAGC
>JAFZAM010000216.1 GCA_017557265.1 Oscillospiraceae bacterium
GACGATGTCGGTCGACCTGTCGGAATCGCCGAAGATGAGTATCGCGGCAATGGCCAGCGCCGTTATCCCCACCGTTACCGCCACGGCGAGTAGCGTCGACCTGCGGCCGCTCATTTGGTCTGCGGAGCGAAAGTCTCGGGCGCCTTGCCCGAACCTCCGTAGACGTACAGCAGGGCGTCGGCTATCCTCTCGCAGGCCTTCCCGTCGCCGTAGGGATTGACGGCGCGGGCCATGCGGGAGTATTTCTTTTCGTCCGTCAGAAGCGAGCGCATGGCGTCGTAAACGCCCTGCTCGGTCACGCCGGCGAGCTCGACCGTCCCGGCCTCGACGGCCTCGGGGCGCTCCGTCTCGCGGCGGGCGACTATGACGGGCTTGCCGAGCGCGGGAGCCTCCTCCTGAAGGCCGCCCGAGTCGGTCAGCACGAAGTAGCTCTTATTCATGAGCCTGTGCATCTCGCGCGCGTCGAGCGGCTCTATGAGCCTGACGCGCTCGACGCCGCCGAGGAACATCTCGGCGGTGTTGCGCACGGTCGGCGCGGGATGGACGGGATATATGAACAGCACGTCCTCGAACTCCTCCGCTATGCGGCGGACGGCCGTGAAGATGGCCTCCATGGGCTCGCCGTAGTTTTCGCGGCGGTGGCAGGTCATGGCGATGACGCGGCGGTTTTCGAAATCTATCGAGGCGAGCGCTTCGTCGGAAAATCCGCCGTCTCCGACGGTGTATCTCATGGCGTCGATGACGGTGTTGCCGGTCACGAAGACGTTGGAGGTTATCCCCTCGCGGCGCAGGTTGAGCGAATTTAAGCCGGTCGGAGCGAAATGTATGGATGCGAGCCTTCCGACGAGCTCGCGGTTCATCTCCTCGGGATAGGGCGAGTAGCGGTCCCACGTGCGCAGGCCCGCCTCGACGTGACCGACGGGGATCTTTTTGTAAAACGCGGCGAGCGAGGCGGCGAACGCCGTCGTGGGGTCGCCGTGGACGAGCACGACGTCGGGCTTCGCCTCGTCGAGCACGGCCTGCATGCTCTCGAGCACGCGGGTCGTCACGTCGGTCAGCGTCTGGTCCTGCGTCATGATGTTCAGGTCGTAGTCGGGCTTGACGCCGAAGACCTCGAGCATGGAGTCGAGCAGCTCCCTGTGCTGCGCGGTCACGCAGCAGAGGCTCTCTATCTCCGGCCTGCGGGCGAGCTCGAGGACGAGCGGGGCCATCTTGACGGCCTCGGGGCGCGTCCCGAAGACGGACAGCACGCGGAGCTTGTTCTCCGCGGTCTTTTTTTCCATGGGGGCGGGAGCCGCGGCGGCTCTCTCCTTCTCCTTCTGGACGCGCGCGTGGTGCGTCGTGCGCATGATGAAGACGCCGACGGCCGCCGCCACGACGAAGGCGAGGACGAAGAGTATGGCCTTGATCGTTCCGCTCGTCGTCAGCACGACGGCGGCGAGACCGAGGACGATGGACACGCAGTAGAGTATGGCGACGGCCTGCTTCTGGTTCAGGCCCATGTCGATAAGGCGGTGGTGCAGGTGGCCGCGGTCGGGCTTCATGGGGTTTTGCCCCTTGAGGATGCGGCGCAGGAACGCGAAGACCGTATCGAAGATGGGCAGCGCGAGGACTATGAACGGGACGGCGAAGCTGATGAGCGCGTAGACCTTGAACATGCCCATTATCGACACCGTCGCGAGCACGTAGCCCAGCAGCAGCGCGCCCGTGTCGCCGGCGAATATCTTCGCCGGGTTGAGGTTATAGGGTATAAATCCGAGGCAGGCGCCGACGAGCGCCGCGAGGATGACGGCGACGTTGCTCTCGCTGACGAGCAGGGCTATGACGAGCATCGTCACGGAGGCTATCGCCGAAACGCCTACGGACAGGCCGTCGAGCCCGTCGATGAGGTTGACGGAGTTCGTGATGGCGACGATCCAGATGATCGTTATGGGTATGCTGAGCCAGCCGAGCTGCAGGAAGAGATGCTCGGAAAAGAGGTTCGGATTGGACAGCACGTCGATGACGACGCCGTGGAGGATGGCGACGACGGCCGCAGCGATCTGGACGATGAGCTTTATCCAGTACTTGACGGAGATGATGTCGTCTATGACGCCGATGATGACGATCAGCACGCTGCCGAGCAGTATGCCCTGCACGGGTCTCGTGATGTCCGCGAAGAGCAGCACCGAGAGTATGAAGCCCAGGAACATCGCCAGACCGCCCAGCCGCGGGATGGGATGGTCGTGCATGCGCCTGCCGTCCTTCGGGACGTCCATGGCGCCGACGCGGCGGGCGAAGCTCTTGACGACCGGCGTCGCGGCAAAGCTCATGACGAAGGCGGCGACTATGGAGATGACCACCATCAGGAGCGTGCTGAGATTCACGGGCGTCCTGACCGAGACCCTTATTACGCTTAATGCCGTATTGGTCCAGAACAAGTCGAACACGCTACCTTTCGATGAAGCCTACTTTCTTATAGACCTTGCGCAGGGTCCTCCTCGCGACGGCGGAGGCCTTTTCCGCGCCCTCTCTGTATACGCTCTGCAGGTAGGCCTTATCGGCCAGCAGGCGCTCGGACTCCTCCCTTATCGGGCGGAGCATCTCGACGACGGCCTCGCCGACGGCGGTCTTGAAGCTGCCGTAGCCCTGGCCGGAGAATTCCTTTTCTATCTCGTCGAAGCTCCTGCCGGTCGCGGAGGAGTATATCTGCATAAGGTTGGACACGCCCGGCTTGTTCTCCGGGTCGAAGCGCACCTCGGAGCCGCTGTCGGTGATGGCGCGCTTGAACATGCGCATGATGTCCTCGGGCCTGTCCATGAGGCAGACGCGGCCCGTGTCCTCGTTTTCGGACTTGGACATCTTGGCGGTCGGGTTCGTGAGGCTCATGACGCGCGCGCCGACCTTCGGGATATAGGGCTCGGGGACCTTGAACACGTCGCCGTAGACGCCGTTGAAGCGGTTGGCTATGTCGCGGCATATCTCGACGTGCTGCTTCTGGTCCTCGCCGACGGGGACGTAGTCCGCCTGATACAGCAGGATGTCCGCCGCCATGAGGGCGGGGTACGTGAAGAGGCCGCCGTTTATGTTGTCGGCGTTCTTGGCGCTCTTATCCTTAAACTGCGTCATGCGCGAGAGCTCGCCGAACATCGTATAGCAGTTGAGCACCCAGCCGAGCTCGGCGTGCTCCGGCACGTGGCTCTGGATGAAGATCGTGTTCTTCTGCGGGTCGAGGCCGCAGGCGATGTACTGCGCTATCTGCGCGAGCGTCCAGCGCCTGAGGTCGGCCGGATTCTGGCGGACGGTGATGGCGTGCAGGTCCGCCATGAAGTAAAAGCAGTCGTATTTATCGGCGCGCTCGGCCCAGTTCTTGATGGCGCCGAGATACGAGCCCAGAGTCAGGTCTCCCGAGGGCTTGATGCCCGAGAGCATTACTTTTTTCTTTTCTTCCATCAGACGGTCTCCTTCTTGACAAGTCCGTACCTCGCCGCGAGCTTCTCGAAGGCGGGCAGGCTGCGCTTTATCATGTCGGGCGAGACGCAGTACGCCAGGCGGACGTATCCGGGCCACGCGAACGAGCTGCCGGGCACGAAGAGGATATTGAGCTCCTTGGCCTTGGCGACGAACGCCTTCTCGTCCGGCTCGGGCGACTTGACCCACATATAGAACGCGCCGTCCGGCCTTACGCACTCGAAACCGAGCCTGCTGAGCTCCGTATAGAGCAGGGTGCGGTTGCGGCCGTAGGCCTCGATGTCGGTCGACTGACCGAGGCAGCGCATGACGACGCGCTGCATGAGCGAGGGCGCGTTTACGAAGCCGAGCACGCGGTTGGAGATGCCGGCGGCGGTGCTGACCTCCTCAAAATCGTCTATCTCCGAGGGGATGGCGAGGTAGCCGATGCGCTCCCCGGGCAGGGACAGCGACTTCGACCACGAATAGCTGACTATCGTGTTCCTGTATATCTTCGTCAGCCACGGCACCTTCTTCCCGTCGTAGGCGAGCTCTCTGTACGGCTCGTCCGAGAGGAGATATATCGGGTGGCCTATCCTCGCGGCGCCGCGCTCGAGCGCGGCAGCGACGGCGGCGAGCGTCTCCTCGGAATAGATGACGCCGGTCGGGTTGTGGGGATTATTGATGATGACGGCCTTCGTGCGCGGCGTGACGGCGGCCTCGAGCGCCGCCGGGTCTATCTGGAACGTCCCCGGGGTCGTCGGGACTATCTTCAGCTCGCCGCAGAAATTGCGGACGTAGTTGCCGTACTCGACGAAGAACGGGCTGAACGCTATGACCTCGTCGCCGGGGTCGAGCAGCGTCTTGAGCATGACGTTGAGCCCGCCCGCCGCACCGACGGTCATGATGATGTTGTCGACGCCGAAGTCCGTCCCGAAGCGGGCGTTGAGGTCGTCGGCGACGGCCTTGCGGACGTCGGCGTAGCCTGTGTTGGACATATATCCGTGGACGAACATGCTGTCCTCTGTGTCCAGCACGTCGATTATCGCCTGCTTTACGCTCTCAGGGGGAGCGAAGTTGGGATTGCCGAGGGAGAAATCGTACACGTTCTCGCGGCCGAATTTCTGCGCGAGATTGTTGCCCTCCTCAAACATGGCGCGGATGGCGCTGTTGTCTGCGGCAAGCCTTCTGAGTTCTGCGGAAACCATTTGCATATCTCCTTTTGTACGCGGCGCGGCGCGTTTCGCCGTCCTCGTAAACTAATCGATATATTTTAGCACAAGCCGACCCGCTTGGCAAGATGATAAACGGCTTTCCGGGCCGTTTCTTTGGCGATTTAAACGAAAAAATACCGCTTTCCGCGTCAAGTCCGCTCCGAGTGGCGCGGCGCGAGCCGCGGATTGACATTTCGGGGCGGACTGATATATTATAACTGAATAGAAACTCCGCCCCGCGCGGGCGGATACCCGGAGGCTGTCATGCTTGATATGCAGTATTTCGCGGACATGGAGGCCCGCATCCCGAAAAACACCGTCCGCACCCGCTTCGCGCCCTCGCCCACGGGCTATATGCACGTCGGCAACCTGCGCACCGCGCTCTATACCTACCTGATAGCGCGCCACGAGAAGGGCACGTTCATCCTCCGCATCGAGGACACCGATCAGGGGCGCTTCGTCGAGGGCGCCACCGACGTCATATACCGCACGCTCGCCGAATGCGGCCTCGAGCACGACGAGGGGCCCGCCGTGGGCGGGGACCTTCGCGCCGCC
>JAFZAM010000017.1 GCA_017557265.1 Oscillospiraceae bacterium
CTCCTGCGCCAGACGCGGAGCCTCGTCGAGCGCTATATCGAGCTCGCGCCGACCGCGTCGCCGGAGCTCGCGCCGACCGTGAACACCCGCGACGACCCCGGCTACATCGCCGACTACGTCGCGCAGAATATCTACATGAAGCACTCGCGCAAGTAGGAGATACTCGACGAGCCGCGCCCGCTGCGCCGCCTCGAGAAGCTAAACGACATGCTGCTCGACGAGCTCGAGGTGCTCAAGATCGAGATGCAGATCCGCGCCAAGACGCGCGACCGCATGATGGGCCACCAGCGCGAGAGCATCCTGCGCGAGCAGATAAAGACGATACAGATGGAGCTCGGCGGCGAGCCCGACGAGATGACCGAGGAGCAGGAGTACGCCAAGCGCATCGACGAGCTCGACGCGCCCGACTACGTGCGCGAGAAGCTCCGTAAGGAGCTCGACCGCATGATGAAGCAGCCCTACGGATCCTCCGAGGCGTCCGTCGGCCGCAACTACCTCGACACCTGCCTCTCGCTCCCGTGGAACAAGAAGACGGAGGAGCGCGCCGACGTCGAGGTCACGCGGAAGATACTCGACAGGGACCACTACGGCCTCGAGAAGGTCAAAAAGCGCATCGTCGAATTCGTCGCGGTCAAGCAGTACGCCCCCGACGCGAAGGGGACGATACTCTGCCTCGTCGGCCCTCCGGGGACGGGCAAGACCTCCATCGGCATGTCCGTCGCCCGCGCGCTCGGGCGCAAGCTCGCGCGCATCTCGCTCGGCGGCGTGCACGACGAGGCCGAGATACGCGGCCACAGGAAGACCTACGTCGGCGCCATGCCCGGCAGGATAATCAGCGCCGTCGCGCAGGCGGGCTCGAGCAATCCGCTCCTCCTGCTCGACGAGATAGACAAGCTCGGCAGCGACTACAGGGGTGACCCCTCCGCGGCGCTGCTCGAGGCGCTCGATATCGAGCAGAACTCGACCTTCAGGGACCACTACCTCGAGCTGCCGTACGACCTCTCGGGCGTCCTCTTCATAACGACCGCGAACACGACCTCGACCATACCGCCCGCCCTGCTCGACAGGATGGAGGTCATCGAGCTCACGAGCTACACCGACGAAGAAAAGCTCCAGATAGCCAAGCGCCACCTGCTGCCGAAGCAGCGCCGCGCCCACGGGATAAAGGCCTCGCAGCTGCGCGTCTCCGACGGCGTGCTGCGCGAGCTCATAGCCGGGTGGACGCGCGAATCGGGCGTGCGCATACTCGAGCGCGAGATAGCGGCGCTCTGCCGCAAGGCGGTGCTCAAGTTCATCGACGAGGACAGAAAGAGCCTGACCGTCACCCACGCCATGCTCGAGGAGTTCCTCGGCCCGAGGAAGTTCAAGCCCGAGGCGGCCCGCCTGACCGACGAGGTCGGCCTCGCGCGCGGCCTCGCCTGGACCAGCGTAGGCGGCGAGACGCTCGACGTCGAGGTCAACGTCATGCCCGGCACGGGCAAGCTCGAACTCACCGGCAACCTCGGCGACATCATGAAGGAATCCGCCCGCGCCGGCGTGAGCTATATCCGCAGCCGCGCCGACAAGCTGCCCATCGACCCCGAGTTTTTCAAGACGAAGGACATACACATCCACGTCCCCGAGGGCGCGACGCCGAAGGACGGCCCCTCCGCGGGCATCACGATAACGATAGCGCTCATCAGCGCGCTCTCCGGCGCGCCCGTCCGCCGCGACATCGCCATGACCGGCGAGATAACCCTCCGCGGCCGCATCCTCCCGATAGGCGGCCTCAAGGAGAAGACGATGGCCGCCCTGCGCAGCGGGGTCAAGACCGTCATCATCCCCGCCGACAACGAGAGCGACCTCGAGGAGATAGACCCGAACGTGCGCCGCGCGCTCAACTTCGTGACGACCGACCACATCGACAAGATACTCGACTTCGCGCTCGACTTCGGCGCCGTGAAGCCGAAGGAATGATAAGCCCCACACTGATAAGCCCCACACTAACGAAAGCCGCAGAGAGCGATCTCTGCGGCTTTTTATTGCGCATGGACAAATTATTATCGAAAAACGATAATTTATTATTGACAAATACGGAAACAAGTGGTATTATCCCATCATAACGGACACAAACGGAGGCCTTTTATGAAACCTGCGAACGCGGAAAAGCTCGCGAGAGTCTTAAAGTGGATCGTCACGATCGCTTTCATTCTGCTGCTGGCGCTGCTCTTTTACGTGCCCTGGCTGACGGGCATACGCATGATGCTCTCGTGGACGTACGTCATAAAGACGCAGTTCAGCTTCGGGGCGGTGCTCTCGGCGTGGACGGTGCTGTTCGACGCGGCCGACCCGTGGCGCACGGTGCTGGCGTGGTTCCTCCTCGTCTGCGGCGTCTGCGGCGCCGTCATCCTCTGGCAGGGGAGGATAGTGCTGAGCAATCTCGCCGAGGGGCGGCTCTTCGCCCGGTCCAACGGGAAGGCCGTCGTGCGCGCGGGCGTCTTCTGCTTTATCATCGCGGCGGCCGCAGCAGTTCGCCTCGTCGCGAACCTCGTCCTTTCGAAGTCCGCCGCGCCGCTCGTCACGTATTCGACGTTCTTCATCCCCGTTTTCGTCATCGCCGGTCTTCTCCTTTTCGTAGCCGGGGCGCTCTTCGCGCGCGCCGCCGAGCTCAAGGAGGAGAACGACCTCGTGATCTGAGGTGCGGCCATGCCTATAATAGTTAATCTCGACGTCGTCATGGCCAAGCGCAAGATAGGCCTGAACGAGCTCGCGGGTAAGGTTGACATAACGCCTGCAAATCTCTCCGTCCTCAAGACGGGGAAGGCCCGCGCCATCCGGTTCGGGACGCTGGAGGCCATCTGCCGCGAGCTGGACTGCCAGCCCGGCGACATTCTTGAATTTCGAAGCGGAGAATAAAAAATGAAAAGAAAAATAACGTTTTCCGGGCGCGAGTGGATCGCGCTCGCGGCCTCGCTCGCCCTTGCGATTCTTTTCGTCCACGTCTGCGGCTTTTTCCGCATCGTCGATTCGTACTTCACGCCCGGCGTCGGCGCGGCGATATTCGGCCTCGGCCTGCTCGCCGTCGGCGACTGGTACCTCGGAAAGGGCGCCCGGCGCGACGCCGTCGCGTGCCTGCTCATGGCCGCCTCGGCGCTGACGGCGCTCTCGTGCGCCATATTCTCGAGCGTCGGCCTCGGCCTTCTAAATATCGCGGCCTGCTGGCTGACCGGCGCGATGGGCCTCATGCGCATGGCGGGGAAGGACCGCTACACGCTCGAGCGCTGGCTCGTCGTCCCGAACACGATAGGGCAGTTCTTCAAGTCGCTCTTCGTCAATTTCGATAAGCCCTTCCGCGCGCTCGGCTCCTCCGGCGGGAAGAACAAGGGCAAGCTCATAGGCGTGCTCATAGGCATAGCCGTCGCGCTGCCTCTGCTCGCGATAGTCATCGCGCTGCTGAGCTCTGCCGACGCGGTCTTCGGCGGGATATTCGAAAACATAGCGGAGCGGCTCGCGGAGCTCGACGCCGTACGCACCGTCTGGGACGTTTTCCGCGCCGTGACGTACATGCTGATGATCTTCTCCGCGCTCTGGTACCTCGCGTGGCCGCGCCCGAAGGCCGCCGGAGGCGAGAAGGCGCACGGCAACACGGTAAGCGCTCCCTTCGTCATCGTACTTATCCTCCTCGATATCGTCTACGCCGTGTTCGTCGTCATCCAGATAGCGTTCCTCTTCGGCGGCCGCGAGACCGCGCGCATGCAGGGCGGCTTCGCCGAGTACGCGAGGACGGGCTTTTTCCAGCTCGTCGCCGTCGCGCTCATCAACATGGCGGCGGTGCTCGTCTCGTCCGTCTTCATGCGGCGCGACAGGGGCGGCAAGGTCGCCGTCGCCGCCTCCGTGCTTCTCACGGCGCTGACGGCCGTCATCCTCGTCTCGGCGGTCTGGCGCATGTCGCTGTATATCTCCGAGTACGGCCTTTCGATGCTCCGCCTCGGCACGCTCGTCGCCATGGCGCTCATTGCCATAGGGCTCGCGCTCGCCGCCGTCAAGCTCTTCAAGCCGTCGCTGAAGTTCTTCCCGGTGTTTTTCGCGGTGTGCCTCGCCGCCTGGATAGGCTTCAACTACTCAAATCCCGCGCGCAACATCGCCGACTACAACGTCCGCGCCTACCTCGACGGGCGCGTCGCGACGGTCGACGTGGAATATCTGCGGGAGCTCGGTCCGGAGGCAGTTTCGTCCCTGCGCTTCCTCGAGGAGAACTCGCCCGAGCACGCCGGAGAGGCGCGGCGCGCGGCCGAAGCCGTCGTCGAGCGGACGAAGGAAACGCGCTGGTACGAGTGGCGGCTGTTTTTCTCGCTCGCAAAATGAAAAAAGCCCTTGCGCAAACCCCGGCCTTATGCTATACTATGGCAAGTCGATACGGCGCCATAGCCAAGAGGTAAGGCAGAGGTCTGCAAAACCTCGAGTCACCAGTTCAAATCTGGTTGGCGCCTCCAAAAAAATCAGCAACCGCGGTTGCTGATTTTTTTATCCAAGCCGCCGAA
>JAFZAM010000217.1 GCA_017557265.1 Oscillospiraceae bacterium
CCGGGCCGCGCGCCGACGTGCCGCGCGTGACGGGCATGATGGTCGACCTCGACGGCTGGCGCAACCAGATAGACCGCTGGAAGGACAAGGCCGCGCGCGACCCGCTGACGGGCCTTTACAACCAGGCGACCTTCCTGCAGAAGGTCAGGGACTCCATCGACACCGGCAACTGCACCGAGGCCGCCGTCCTCTTCGTGGACGTCGACGACTTCAAGCAGGCCAACGACAAATACGGCCACCACTTCGGCGACACGCTGCTGTGCTACGTCGCCAAGCAGCTAAACGCCCTCTTCCGTCACACGGACGTCATCGCCCGCTACGGCGGGGACGAGTTCGTCGTCTTCGCGCCGCCGAAGATGAACCGCGAGGTCCTCGTCGACCGTCTGGACCGCCTCTTCGAGGCGCTCAGCCACCCCTACCGCGACGAGACCGTCCAGTACAAGCTCTCGCTGAGCATAGGCGCGGCGATGTACCCCGACGACGGGACCGACCCCGAGACGCTCCTGCGCCACGCAGACTGCGCGGCCTACGAGGCCAAGAAGGCCGGCAAGAACCGCTACGTGCTCTACACCCCCGACATGCGCGTCGGCACCGGCGAGGTAAACTGAGCCGTGGGCGCCGCAGCTATACTCGGAGCCGTCGGCTTCGCGCTGATGTTCCTCTCCGAGCCGGGAGTGCTCACCGAGCGCGGCTTCAAGCTCCTCTTCCCCTCGGGCCTTCTCGCGCTCGCCGGCGCGACGCTCCTGATGTTCATTCATTCGAGCTTTCACGGCGTCCTCGACGCCGTCCTGCTCGCGCTCGGAGCGCTGGCGCTCGGAGCTGAGATATACGTTTTGTTCTTCGCCGTCCCCTTTTCCGAGTCCTACGTCGGGGACGCGGACGGCCGCAGGGTCGTCGACACGGGGGCCTACGGGCTCTGCCGCCACCCGGGCGTTATATGCCTCTTCGCGGTCTATCTCTTCTGGGGGCTCGCGGCGCTCCCCGAGCCGGGCTTTCTCTGCCTCGGCGTCGCCTTTTCGATCCTCAACGGGCTCTACGCCCTCTATCAGGATATATATTCGTTTCCCCGCATCTTCTCCGACTACGCGGAATACCGCCGCCGCGTCCCCTTTCTGATCCCCGACAGGGCGGGCAGGGCCGCGCGGACTCCGCCGTCCGCAAGAAAGAAGGAAACCAAGTGAGATTTCAGGAAAAGCTCCATGAATACTCCAAGAGCGAGATATGGGAGGAATACTGCGGCTTCCTGACGCTCGGCATGGACGAGTTCATGAGTATCCAGAAGCGTCTGCTCGAAGAGCAGATGTCGCTCTGGGTGCCGAGCGCGCTCGGCCAGCGCATCCTCAAGGGCAAGCAGCCGAAGACCATCGACGAATTCCGCTCGATGGTCCCGCTGACGACCTACGAGGACTACGCGCCGATGCTGCTGGCAAAGCAGACGAAGTCGCTGCCCGCCGAGCCCGTCATCTGGGTCCAGACGACGTGGGAGGGCGGCATACGCCCGACGAAGGTCGCGCCGTACACCAAGGGCATGCTCGACACGTTCCAGCACAACGTCATCAGCTGCCTCATCCTCGCCACGAGCCGCGAGAAGGGCGAATACAACATAAACGTCGGCGACCACATGCTCTACGCCCTCGCCCCTCTGCCCTACGTGACGGGACTGCTCCCGCTCCTGCTCAACAACGAGATAGACATCGAGTTCCTGCCGCCCGCCAAGGAGGCCGCCGGCATGACGTTCAAGGAGCGCAACGAGCTGGGCTTCAAGCTCGGCATGAAGAAGGGCATAGAATACTTCTTCGGGCTCGGCAGCGTCCTCTACTACGTCAGCCAGAGCCTCGTCTCCTCGACCAAGAGCGGCTCGAAGAAGGGCGTCGGCAAGAAGCTGCGCGCGCTGTCGCCCGGCATGGCGCTGCGCCTTATCGCGGCCAAGCACCGCTGCCGCAGGGAGGGGCGCGAGCTGCTGCCGAAGGACCTCTTTAAGCTCAGCTGCTTCATGTGCGCCGGCACGGACAACCGCTGCTACAAGGCCGACCTCGAGCGCATGTGGGGCGTCACCCCGATAGAGCTCTTCGCGGGCACGGAGCCGACCTGCATCGGCTGCGAAACGTGGTCGCGCGAGGGCGTGTACTTCTTCCCCGACGCCTGCTTCTACGAATTCATCCCCGAGGCCGAGATGAACAAGAGCCTCGAGGACCCGAACTACGAGCCGCGCACCGTCCTCTGGAACGAGGTCAACGCCGGCGAGATATACGAGCTCGTGCTGACCGTCTTCAAGGGCGGCGCGTTCGCGCGCTACCGCGTGGGCGACGTCTTCCGCTGCACCGGCATAGGCAGCGAGAGCGAAAACAACGAGATACCGCGCTTCGAGTACATAGACCGCGTCGCCGACACGATAGACATCGCGGGCTTCACGCGCATAACGGAAAACTCCATCAGGCAGGCCATCGAGCTCTCGCGTCTGCCCATCGAGGCGTGGACGGCGAAGAAGGAATTCACCGACGCCGACCGCCCCTACCTCCACCTCTACGTCGAGCTGCAGCGCGACAGCCTCATGAACAGCGCCGTCAGCATCCGCATCCTGCAGGAGCAGCTCGGCATCTACTTCCGCTATCTCGACCAGGACTACGAGGACCTCAAGAAGATCCTCGGCATAGACCCGCTGAAGATAACGATGATAAAGTGCGGCACGTTCGCCGCCTACGAGAAGAAATTCGGCTCTCCCATCCGCAAAATGAACCCCGAGAGCTGCGAAATAAACGATCTGCTGCAGTGTCATCTGTCGGATCGCGTTGAGAATGGAGGCGCGCCGGGTGAGTGGGTATAACTGGGTCTCCGTCGTATCGCTTTTCTGCTACGTCTTCCTCCTGCTGACGTTCCTGATAAACGGGAAAAGCGAAAAGGTCTTCTCAAAATTCATGCTGCTGATGACCGTCATGATCGTCTGGGTCGGCGGCTCCGTCGCCATGCGCGCGGAGCTCTGGCCGGGGGTCAACTTCTGGCATCACGTCTCCGTCGGAGGCATGGTGCTCGCGGCGGGCGTCTATTTCCTGTTCATCGTCGACTTCCTCGAGGACAAGCACACCAAGCACGCTTGGATATGGTGCCTTATCCTCTTTGCGCTCTTCGTCTTCGACTGCGTGACGTGCTTCTTCATCCCCGAGCCCGTCCACACGCACGACGCCGCCGGAGCCGCGCAGTTCGTCTATAACTACACGTGGCACTTCTATCTGCTGCTGGTCTTCATTCTCGCCTGCGTCGCGCATATCTGCTGGGTCGTCTACCGCCACTGCAAGGGCAACCGCATAGCTCTCCGCCAGCTGCGCCCCGTCCTCATCGGCATAGCGGTCCTCTTCGTCGGGCACCTGCTCGCCTCCCTGCCCTCCTTCTCGGGCGTTCCCCTCGATATAATCTCCGGCGTCTTCAACGCCGTGCTCGTATTCTACGCGCTGTATAAAAAGCGGCTCTTCAAGATGTCGCTGCTGTTTTCCAAGTCCAACTGCATCGTGCTCGCGCTGCTCGTCGGCCTCGTGCTCGGCGTGCGCTTCTTCCGCCCGATGCAGGCGTGGCTGGAAAACACGTTCGGCACCCCGCACGTCGGCGCGGCGGTATGCGTCGCGGTCGTGCTGCTGCTCGTGATGATAGGGCTCTTCGTCGTCTTTTCGCTCATCTTCCGCGCCGTCTTCTCCCGCAGGGCGACCCTCCGCTCGGAGAAGCTCGCCCGCCTCGGCGACGACGCGCTGCACATGCTCAACAACGAGGACATCATGACGGAGCTGACGAACACGATATCCTCCATGACGCGCATAGACCGCCTGATGATCTTCCTGCGCCAGACCGACGGCGACTTCCGCGTCGAGCACACGTCCAACCCGCTCGACGAAAAGAACTTCTATATCCGCGCCGACCACCCGATAGCGGCGTGGTTCCGCGCGCACGGCGAGTGCCTGAGCATCCGCGACTTCTCCCGCTCGACGGGCTACCGCAGCCTCTGGGACAGCGAAAAGCAGATGCTCCACACGCTCGAGGCGGAGGAATTCGTCCCCATGCGCGCGGGCAGCGAGCTCGTCGGCATGATACTCCTTCCCAAGAAGAAGGACGGCGCGCCCTACGCCGCGGGCACGCTCGAGACCGTCCGCGAGGCGTGCGAGCGCTGCGCCGGCCCCGTCCGCGACGCCGTCGTCTACGAGCGCTCCATCGAGGAGGCCCGCAAGGACAAGCTCACCGGGCTCATAAACCGCAAATACTTCTTCGAGGTGCTCGACAGGCAGTTCGAGGAGTTCAAGGACACGATGCTCTCGCTGTGTCTGTTCAACCTCGACGACTTCAAGGCCTACAATCAGGTCTACGGCGTGCAGGAGGGCGACCTCGCGCTCCAGCGCGTGGCCGGCATCCTCTCCTCGTCCGTCAACGAGGCCTGCACCGCCGCCCGCATCGGCGGCAAGGAGTTCGCGCTCATCCTCCCCGGCTACGACATCCACTTCGCCAAGCTCATAACCGAGAACGTCGTCGAGGAGATAGGCCGCATAAACGACCGCTCCGGCGGCCAGATAACCAACTCCCTCAAGGTCAGCGCCGGCATCTGCGCCGCGCCCTATATGGCGACGAGCGCGCGCGAGCTCTTCCAGAACGCGGAGACCGCCGTCTACAACGTCAAGCGCTCGGGCAAGAACGCCGTCCAGATATACTCCTCGAGCATCTACTACCAGACCGAGCGCCAGTACAAGTTCAGCGGCGGCTACCGCGAGAACGCGAGCACCATCTACGCGCTGACGGCCGCCATCGACGCCAAGGACCACTACACCTTCCGCCACTCGCAGAACGTCGCCTACTATTGCGAGGAGCTCGGCCGCGCGGCCGGCCTCTCGGGCGACCTCATCGAGATACTCAAGGAGGCCGCGTCGCTGCACGACATCGGCAAGATAGGCATCCGCGAGGAGATACTCAACAAGCCCGACAGCCTCACGCCGGACGAGTACGCCATCATGAAGAGCCACGTCGAGAGCGCCGTCAACATCATAAGGCACCTCCCGTCGCTCGACTACGTCATCCCGACCATACTCTCCCACCACGAGCGCTACGACGGCCGCGGCTATCCGCAGCGCCTCAAGGGCGAGGAGATACCCATCATGGGCCGCATCCTCTGCATCGCCGACTCCTTCGACGCGATGACCTCCGAGCGCAACTACAAAAAGCCGCTCGGGCTCGACGAGGCCATCAAGAACATGCAGCACGAGGCGGGCGGTCAGTTCGACCCGAAGCTCGTCCTCATCTTCATCGACGAGCTGCGCCGCGGGCGCATAAAGGTCCTCGGCAACGCAGACGCGACCCCGCCGCTCCCGTCTCCCGCGCCGACCTCGCCCGTGACGCCCGTCCCCAAGGAGGACAAGGCGCCCGCGGGAGCCGCCCCCGAGCCCGCTCCGAGCGCTTGAAAAACCCAATAAATTACAAGAGTTCCCAGTAAAATGCAAAAGACCCGCGGGCAGACCGCCCTGCGGGTCTTTTATTTGCCGAAAGAAGTCGAAAACGCCCGAAAAAGGGCTTTTCGGCTTGCAAAACGGGACAGTTTCGGGTATCATAGTCATATAAGCGCCGCCGCGCGGGGGCCCGCACGGCGGCGTTTTTCTGCCGCTATGGGCATATCACAGCCGGACTACCGGTTTCCCGGGGAGGTCGTCCGTTTGACGGTCACGGTCGTAGCCGACGTTCTCGGCAAGGAGAACAACGGAACCACCATCGCCTGCCTCAACCTCGTCCGCTACCTGCGCAGTCAGGGCGACGAGGTCCGCGTCCTCTGCGCCGACGAGGACAGGCGCGGGCAGGAGGGCTTTTACATAGTGCCGACGCTCGATCTGGGCTTCGCATTGAATAAGGTCTTCGAGAAAAACGAGGTCGTCCCCGCGAGGAGCGACGCCGCCGTCGTCGAGGCGGCGCTCGAGGGCGCGGACGTCTGCCACATAATGACGCCGTTCTTCCTCGGCCACGCGGCGCTGAAGGTCTGCAAGAGCAGGGGCATTCCCGTCACGGCGGGCTTCCACTGTCAGGCCGAGAACCTCACGAGCCACCTCTTTCTGATAAACTCCGGCCTCGCCAACAGGGAGTTTTACAACGCCGTATGGGCGCATTTTTACCGCTACGTCGACTGCATACACTACCCCTCGCAGTTCATACGCGACTATTTCGAGGCGTCCATCGGCTGCAAAACGCCCGGCGCCGTCGTCTCCAACGGCGTAAACGACATGTACCGCCCGCGCAGGGTCGAAAAGCCCGAATGGCTGCGCGACAAGTTCGTCGTCCTCTACATAGGCCGCCTCGCGCGCGAGAAATCCCATAAGATCCTCGTCAAGGCGGTCAGGTACAGCAAGTACAAGGACAAAATCCAGCTCATGTTCGCCGGCTGCGGGCCGCGGAAGGAGCAGATAATGCGCTGCGTGCGCCGCTGCAAAATAGCCCCGCCGTCCATAAACTTCTATTCGCGCGAGGAGCTCGTCGACGTCATCAACTACTCCGACCTCTACTGCCACCCCGCCGAGATAGAGATCGAGGCCATAAGCTGCCTCGAGGCCATATCCTGCGGGCTCGTGCCCGTCATATCCGACTCGCCGCGCTCGGCGACGAAGGCCTTCGCCCTCGACGAAAACAACCTTTTCGCCTGCAACGACCCGAAGGACCTCGCGCGCAAGATAGACTTCTGGATAGAGCACCCCGAGCTCAAGGCCGAGTACGCCCGCCGCTACGAGGGCTACGCGGCGCAGTTCGACCAGGCCGAGTGCATGAAAAAGACCCGGCAGATCCTTGCGGACGCCTATGAAAAAGCAAAAAACGATTTGGTACGCTGATCCGCTCAGCGACGACTTCGCGGGCACGGACATAAACACCCGGACGATCCCCGCCGACTTCCCCTTCGTCGACGACCGCCCGCTCTATAAGGCGGCCGCCGCGGTCGTGTACGAGGGCTTCGTGCGCCCGCTCATAACGGTCTATATAAGGCTGCGCTACCGCCAGAGGTTCGTCGGGCTCGAAAAGCTCCGCGCCCAGAAGGGCGGCGCCTTCGTCTTCGCAAACCACACCATGCGCACCGGCGACGCCTTCATCCCGAACATCATGGACTACCGCCGCAAGAACTATATCATAACGGGTCCCGACGCCGTCAGCATTAAGGGCGTGAGCACGCTCGTGCGCATGCTCGGGGCGATACCTCTCGCCTCGACGTCGAAAGGCGCGGCGGTCTTTTTCTCGGCGCTGGAGCGCCGCTGCGCGGAGGGCTCGACCGTGACGGTCTATCCCGAGGCGCACATCTGGCCGTATTATACCGGCATAAGGCCGTTCAAGGCGACGAGCTTCCGCTACCCCGCGCGCCTCGGCGCTCCCGTCTTCGCGCTGACGAACGTCTTCCATAAAAAGCGCTTTTCCCTGACGCGCACGCCGCGCGTCGAGAGCTTCATAGACGGGCCGTTCTTCCCCGACCCGGAGCTCCCCGAGCGGCAGGCGGCGCAGGCCCTGCGCGAGCAGGTATACGAGACGATGCTCGAGCGCGCGAAGCTCTCGGACTACGAATATATACGCTATCGCCCCATAGAGGAAAAAGAAGCGGACCGATAGAGAAAAAAGAAACGGCGCGGGACTTCTCCCGCGCCGTTGATCTCATAATCGGCTTCCCCCTACGGGGGGAAGCTGGCAGCGAAGCTGACTGATGAGGGGCATATCTCTCATTTCTACGCCGCTTTTTGCCCCTCATCCGGGTTCGCTTCGCTCACCCACCTCCCCCCCGTAGGGGGAAGGCTTTTTTTATACCATCAACCTCAATATATACATCCCGTCGTGCCACGTGTCGATGTAGATATATCCGCGGTCGTCCACGACGCAGTCCTCGGTCGTGGCTATCATCGGGCCGGGCACGGGGACCTTAAAGAGCAGCTTTTCGGGGTTCGGCGGGATGAAGTAGGCGAGCTCCTTGACGTAGTACGGGTCGGAGACGTCGTAGACGCGCAGGCCCGCGTGGAAATAGCAGCAGTAGACCCTGTCGGGGTCGTCCTGCAGCCACGGCTTTCCCATGGGCTCGTGGACGTTGTGCGGGCCGAAGGGGCCGGCGCAGCCGATGCCGCAGTCGTTGAAATTCGGCCACGGGAAGTCCGCCGGAACCTCCGGGTAGGGGAACTCCGCTATGAGCGTCGGGTCGGCCGGGTCGGAGACGTCTATCATGTGCCGGTTATTCAGCGGCTGGGCGCCGGAACGCTTTCCGGCGGCCATGATCTTCTCCTTCGTGAAGAAGGGGAAGCGCTCGCCCTCGTTGGTGAGCACGGCGAGGTCGCGCCCCGTCAGCGGCAGGAATGTGTGGCAGCGCGCGCCGCAGAGCTTGCCGGTAAACGGCGGCTGGACCTTCAGCTGCGATACGAGCTTCGGGCGCGTCGGGTCGGATATGTCGAGGATGACCGCGCCGCCGCCGAAATAGCCCATATAGAGCCGGTCGGGGTGCGAGGGATCGAGAGTGCAGGCGTGGCACATGGCCCAGTCCTTCTCCGCGTCGTGCCCGACGGGATAGGTCCCCTCTATCATGCCGTCCTTGAACTGCTCGGGCATCCACCAGCGCCCCGCCTCGAAGGGCCGCTCGGGGTCGGAGATGTCGAGAATGCGGACGATGAAGCCGACGAAGCCCGGGCACTCGGCGGGCATATAGACGTACCTGCCGCCGTTGTATGCGAAGCGGTGCACGCCCATGCCGTTGGGCACGCCCGTCCTCCACGTCGAGAGCAGGCGCGGATGCACGGGATCCGTCGCTATGTCGTATATCTGCAGGCCGTCGAGAGCCGGGTCGCCGGGGTTTATCCCGTGCAGGAAGGGGACGCCGCCGCCGAGGGCGACGATGAGCTTCCCGTCGGCGACCTGGATCTTCGGCGTGGACTGCGCGAAATAGACCTCGGGGTCGCTGACGTAGACGCAGCCGACGACCTCGGGGCGCGCGGGGTCGGTCACGTCGAGGATGTTGACGCCCGCGCCCTTGAACGAGCCGCAGTACATGTAGTACTTCTCGCCCGTCTTGTAAAGCGCCATCTGGAAGGCGTTGACGCCGTTTAAGCCGGAAAAGCCGACGACCTCCAGATTCTTTATATAGCCCTTGTTGTTCTCGCTCTTTGCGTAAAAGGGTGTCGCCATGTCCTTCCCTCCCGCTCAGGGCTTGCTCGGCGCGATGAAGTCGCGGTATTTGAGTTTCCTCGCCTTGGCCTCGTCGGTCGCCATGAGCTCGCGGGCCTCGCCCTCGTTGCGCATGATGTCGTCGCCGTGGATGAACTTGCCGGAGATGGAGTCGTGCGCGTGGGGTATCCACTTCTCCGCGTCGAACTCGAAGAAGTATCTGCCGTCCTCGTACTTCATGACGCCCTCGGTGCCGCAGGTGCAGCATATGGCGTTGCCGTTTTCCTCAAGATAGAAGTTCTTGCCGTGGCAGTAGGGGCAGACGCCCGCGGGGCCTCTGTAGTCCTCGTTTATGATGCCGTGGCCGGGAACGAACGTCCCGTCGGCTATCTTCTTTGCCGCTGCGGCGAGGTCGAGCCCTATCTGATGCGCCTTGGCGATAGCCTCGTCGTTCATGAGTATCGAGAGCGACCATGAGAAGAGCTGATTGTCGATGACGGTCCACTTCGGCGTCAGCGCGAGGGAGGCGAAGTCGCACTGGATGCGGGTCGCCCAGTCGGAGCCGCCTATGCCCATGAAGGAGATGACCTTTTCCTTCAGGCAGCGCGGGTCGATGGGCTTGCCGCCGTTTTCCTCGGCTATCTTTTGGGCTATCATGAGGTTGCCGCGGTCCATGCGGGGGCCGAAGCGGTCCATGAGCGTATGGTGGATGCCGGGGCCGCACTGCTCGAATATCGGCGCGGCGTAGACGATGCCGTCCGCGTCGAGCATCTTGTCTATGAGCCACTGCATGTCGTCCTTGAGGACGCAGGCGTTGCCGCGGCCGGAGAAGAGGCCCATGACGCAGGCCTTGCAGCCGGTGCAGTGCTTGATGTCGAGCTTGGTGATGTTGATGAATTCTATCTCCGCGCCGGCCTCCTTGGCGGCCATGAGCGCCTCCTTGCAGAGGGAGTCGTTGGCGCCGTTGAGGGTCCCGGCGGAAAGTCCGAGTATTTTCATTATTCTACCTCCTGCGGCTCACCGCATCGTAATATAGCCGCGGTACTGCGAGAGATTGTCGCTCGCGGCCATGTCGGGCAGGAACATGCCGACTATATTGAAATTGGCTTTGAGGAAGGGGAAGCGCTCCTCCTGCGCCCATTCGGGCTTTTCGAGCGTCTCCGCGGCGGCGACGGCGGTCTGCCACTCCTCGGGCCCGTCGAACCAGAGCTCGACGAGGCGGTGGAACGCGCAGCCCACGACGTCGCGGTATATTTTCGAGGATACGAAGCGGTTGACCTCGGGGCGCTCGGTGAAAAACGGTACGAAGACCTCGCGGAACCACTTTTCCCCCGCGGCCTCGTCCGGCCATTCGACGACGAACTGCCAGCGGTAGTTCGGGCCGTCGTCGAGGGTGCGGCCCGCGCCCTTGAAGTCCTCCTCCCAGTTTATCGGGACGTGGGCGAAGACGAAGGGCGGCATGGCCCCGCCGCCGGAGGCGCGGTGGGTATCCCCGTCCATGTTCGCCTCGCGGGAGAGGTCCGTCCCGTCGTCGGGTATCATGCCCTGCCAGCGCAGCACCTCGACGGGCATGCGCTCAGTGAAGGCGTTGACGCTCATCTCGGGCGTCATCTCGTTTAAGAGCCAGTAGTGCTCGGTCATCTGCATCCTGCGCGTGCCGAACCACTCGCCTCCGGGCGGGGTCGGGAGCGCGTTATAAAAGGCGTACTTCGTGACGTAGGGCCCGAACTTGCTTATCGAGTCGGGCACGTGCATCGCGTAGAGCCAGTGGAGCAGCCTGTGGCGGTACTCCTCGCGGACGCAGTCGACGTAGATTATGCTGCGCATGGGGCGAAATTCAAATGCCATGGTATATCAGCCTCCGTCCGGATAAAAAGCGCCGGGAAAGCGCGAGCGCGCTTCCCCGGCGATCGTTTTTGCTCTGTCGCGCCCGTGCGGGGACGGCGCGGCGGGAGTTATTACTTTCTGCCGACGAGGGCGTCGTCGAGCGGCTTGCCGGCCGCGGCGCGGTACTTGTCGTCGGTCTTCTTGACGTTGGAGGGCTTGAACAGGAGGATGAGGATGACGCTGACGACGCCGGCTATCGCGACGAAGACGAAGGGGCCGGTGACGTCGGGGATGCCCCTGCCGAAGAGCATGGTCGCGACGATCATCGGGCCGAAGGCGGACAGCAGGCTCGCCACGGGGTTGACGCGCGCGAAGACGCTCGGGAAGTCCTCATAGCGCCAGTACTGGACGGCGCCGGAGACGGTGAAGTTCGAGGAGGCGCCCATGAACACGGCCAGGCACGCCAGCGCGATGAGCAGCGGCGGCAGGGCGTGGGTCTTGGCGCCGATGACGCCGAAGACGCCGGAGATGACCATGAGTATCGTTGCGATGAGTATGGCGCGCTTGGTGCCGAGCTTGGTATCGAGGACGCCGAGCAGCCAGCTGCCTATGCAGGCGACGATGCAGACGCCGAGCATGATCATGCCGAATTCCTTCGTATCCGAGCCGAAGCCGAAGGTGCCGAGGACGGTGGTCGTCTGGCTCATCATGCCGATGGAGGTCATCAGCAGGAAGCCCATGGGCAGGGTCAGCGTCCAGAACGAGCCGGTGCCGAGCGTGTGGCCGAGGGTCCAGACGGTGGTCCTCTTGTTCTCTATCTCCTCCTCCATCATGGCCTTGGCCATCTCGGGAGTGAAGGAGCGGTCGTTATCGCGGAAGCAGCCGCACTGCTCCGGATAATCCTTGACGAATATCGCGCCGATGAGCAGGCCGACTATGCCGACTATGAGGTACGGCAGGAAGGCTCCGGCGACGTTGGGCCTGTGCAGCGTGGCCATCGTGGAGAAGACGGCGGTCGCGAAGGGCGAGAGCAGCGCGTTGCCTATGGGGAAGGCGAACGTGACTATGCCCATGACGGTGCCCTTCCTGCGGGGGAACCACTGGCCGATGAGGATGCCGATGGTGAACGTGCACCAGACGGTGACGATGAAGCTCTCAAGGAAGTAGGCGACGAACCAGAGCGTGCCCGGCTGGATGAGCATGACGCCCAGCGCGAAGACGAGCGACACTATGCCGAGTATGATGCCGAGTACCTTGATGTTCTTGACCTTGTTGATGTTTGCCGAGAGGATGAGCTGCGTGCCGATGCCGAGGACCTGCGCTATCGTATACAGCGTGGCCACCAGCTGCGGGTTCTGCGGGCTGTACATCTCCGACAGCGCGTTCATGGGCCAGTTGGTGAAGGCCACGAACACGATGTAGGCCGTGAACTGATACAGGATCAGCATCCAGCCGCGGAAGCCGAAGTTTATGCTTTTCTTCTGCTGCATGAGGTTTCCCCTTTCTTTATTCGACCGCCTTAGCGTATCGTTCCTTATTTCATATAATAGCATGAAAAAGGCCGGAGCGCAACGGCTTCGTCCCGCTCCGGTCTCCTGTTTGTCAAAGATGCTTTTCGATGAAGCTCACGGTGTTGGCGTAGGCCTCCATGCGGTTTATCTCGTTGTAAATTTCGTGCCGCGCGCCGGGGTAGACGATGAGCGCGACGTCCTTCATGCCGAGGTCCTTATACTGCTTTTCCAGCGCGTAGAGCCCCTTACCGCAGTCGCTCACGGGGTCCTTAGACCCGCCGTGGATGAGGACGGGGAGGGACTTGTCTATCTTCCCCAGCTCGGAGGGCCTGGCCATGACTGCGAAGCAGCCCGCCATCTCGCGGAAAAACGACTTCGAGCAGACGAAGCCGCAGAGCGGGTCTTCGATGTACTTGGCGTTCGAGGCGTCGTCGCGGCTGAGCCAGTCGAACTCCGTCTTCGGGCTCTCGACGGCGGCGTTGTACTTGCCGAAGGAGAGCTTGTTCATGAAGGGCGATGGCGCGGAGACGTCCTTGGCGAAGGCGCAGACGAGGCCCGCGACGGTCTTCGCCGACTTCATGATCGGCGTCGCGGCGCTCGAGCCGGAGAGGATGAGGCCCTTTATCCCGCCGAAGCGCTCGATATAGAGCTGCGCGAGGAACGAGCCCATCGAGTGCCCGAGCAGGAAGACGGGCTTTCCCGTCTCCTCCCCCGCGAGCGCGACGAGCTCGGAGAGGTTCGAGACGCACTTGTCGAAATCGCCCCTGTCCATGTGGCCGGGCTTTTCGGCGTACTTGCCGTGGCCTATCTGATACACCGCGTAGACGCTCATGCCGCGCGAGACGAGGAATTCCGCGAGGTCGGCGTAGCGCTCGGGGTGCTCGGCCATGCCGTGGCTTATGACGACGGCGCAGCGCGGCACCTCCGCCTCCCACGCGAGGTAGTGCACGGCGTCGCCGGTCTTGTTGGTGAAAACAGCGTCCTTCATGGCTCCACCTCAGTCGTAGTTGTTGAAATAGGTCTCCGTCTCGCGGATATATTCGTCGGGCTGGTCGCCGTTCCCGTCGAGCCGGAACTCGCCCTCGTAAAGGACGAGCACGTGCTCGTTGAGCATGTAGACGAAGTGGTCGCGGAACTTGTAGTCCGGGCCGATGAGGCGCAGATGCCAGCCTATCTCGCTCCACTCGCCGAACGGCTCGTCTATGTACCAGACGTCCATATCGGGCAGCTCCATGTCGGAGTAGTACCCCGTGTCGACCCAGCTTATGCTCGCGCGCAGGTCGTCCGCCGTCCCGGAGAACGTAATGGTCGAGCCGTCGTCGACGTAGTGATAGTAGTCGTCGTTCGGGGACTTCTGCATGTGGATATGCCAGACGCGGCCGAGCAGGTCCTCCGGCGTCGGCTTGAGGTCCTCCGCCGTTTTGCCGGAGCCCTCGCGGACGTACCACGTGCGGCTCGTCCCGGGCCCGCCGTCTATCGTGAAGTACGACGTCACGACGAGGATATCGCCGTCCATATACGCGAGGTAGTCCGTCCTGCCGCGCTCGTCGTCGTCCGCGCCGAAATAGGCGCAGTATATCTCGGGGTTTTCCCCCTCGTCGAAGAAGACCGGCATGAGCGGCGAGACGTAAAAGAGGTCCTCTTTGCCGTTTTCGTCGTACCAGCCGTACTCGTAGAGGCAGACGATGTCGCCGTCGTCCAGCTGAGAGAAGGTCATCCTGTGGATGTTGGAGGTATAGTCGACGTAGCCTATATCGCCCTCGGCCTCGTACTTGACCTGCAGCCACGTCCCCATGATCGCGTGCATGAGCTCCAGGCGGGCATAGTCGGGCTCCGGCTCGTCGGTCGGCTCCGGGGTCGGCTCGGGCGAGGGCTCGGCCGTGGGTTCGGCGGTCGGTTCGACGGTAGGCTCGACCGTCGGCGCGACTGTCGGTTCGGTCGTCGGCCCGGGCTTAAGCGAAACGGTGCACGCCGCGAGCGAGAAGACGAGCGCGGCGGCGCAGACGACGCAGAGAAGCTTTTTCATGGAGATCGCCTCCGGCATTTTACTCAATGGGCAGAAGGATGTGTATCGTGCTGTTGCCGGCGCCGCGCGTCTCGCTGCGCTTGTCGGAGACGTCGAGGATGGCGCGGACGTTGCCGGTCTGCTTGTAGCCGCGGCGGGCCGTCTCGTTCTCGATCTCCTTCAGGGCGGCGTCTATGGAGCCGTAGTCCCTGTCGAACGTGAAGCTCGCGGCCTTCACCCCGGGCAGCAGCGCGACGTTCGCGTCCTCGAACTTGCCGCGGAGCGGGACGCACGCGGTTATCGCGACGGCCTTCTTGGCGACCAGCGCGCGTGGGTCGTCCATCTCGCAGGTCAGGACGACGGGCAGCGAGAAGTCTATCGGGCAGCGGCGCTTGACGGCCTCGAAGACCGAGCTCTTGGCGAGGGCCGCCATGGCGCGGACGGTCGGGGCGATCTTGTCCTCCTGCATGAAGCACCACATGTCGGGCGTCTCGGTCACGCTGACGAGAAGGCTCCCGCGCTGCGGAAGGCGGCGGCCGAGCTTGGTTATCATGAGGTCGATGCCCGCGCGCTTGGCGACGAGCTTGTCATAGAGGACCTGGATGCCGCCGGGGTCGTTGAGGCCCTCGCGTATCTCGGCGTAGGTAAAGCCGAAGGCCTTGAGGTTCATGACGTTGGAGATGGCGACGATGTTGTCGTTGTCGTAGTAGCGGTAGCCGGAGGACTCGTTGACGAGGGCGGGCTTGATGAGCTTGGCGGCCTCCATGCGGCGTATCGTGTTGTCGCTGACGCCGAAGCTCTTGGAGACTTCGCCTATCGGGAGCAGATTCCTGTCTCTTTTCATAATTTCCTCCCCGCGCAAAAGCGCATATATTTTCGTTAATTGCGGTCGATCTGCATATTATTACAACATTATAATATCAACGCCCGCGCGCTTTGTCAATAAAAACTCTCTCACCGAATGACAGAGTTTTTGCCGTGCGCCGTGCCCGGGGAGAGCGCCGCCCCTTAGCCTCCCTTTGCGAAAGGGAGGTGCCGAGCGGAGCGAGGCGGTGGGGTCGGACGAGATCCATCGGAGATACCTTATTGAGCCTCCTGCGGATCG
>JAFZAM010000218.1 GCA_017557265.1 Oscillospiraceae bacterium
GATGCACAGGGTGGCGAGGCCGTAGCGCAGGTGACGCCGTCTCATCTCGTGCAGCAGGGTGACGATGATGCGGCTGCCGGAGGAGCCCACGGGGTGGCCCAGCGCCACCGCGCCGCCGTTGACGTTGATGATGTCCATCTTGTCCTCCCAGCCGAGCAGCTTTATGCAGCCGATGGACTGGGCGGCGAACGCCTCGTTCAACTCGATAAGCTGGATGTCGTCGTCGGTGAGGCCGGCGTTGGCAAGTGCCTTCGGAACGGCACCCACGGGGCCGAGACCCATCGTGCGCGGGTCGGCGCCGGCGGTGCCCATGCCGATTATCTTGGCTATCGGCTTGAGGCCGAGCTCCTTGGCCTTCTCCTCGCTCATGAGCAGGACGGCGGAGGCGCCGTCGTTGCGGCCGGAGGAGGACGCGGCGGTCACGGTGCCGGTCAGGGCGCTGTCGTTGAAGAGGCGGCCCTGATCGTCGTGCTTTATATTGAAGACGGGCTTGAGCTTCGCCATTTTTTCGAGGCTCGTGTCGCGTCTCGGGAATTCGTCGGTATCGAAAATGAGGGGCGGGAGCTTCTTGCCCTGCGGGACGGTCACGGGGACGATCTCGTCCTTGAAGCGGCCGGAGTCGATGGCGGCTATGGCCTTTTGCTGGGAGGCGAAGGAGAACTCGTCCTGCTCCTCGCGGGTGATATGGAGCTGCTCGGCGACGTTCTCGGCGGTCGCGCCCATGTTGTACGAGCCGTACATATCCTCGGGCTGGGACTTGAACTGGCCCTCGGTCAGCGCGTCGACGAACTGGGTCGTGCCGGTGCCGACGCCCCAGCGGGCGTTGCGGACGTAGAACACGGCGTTGGACATGCTCTCGGTGCCGCCGGCGAGGACTACGTCGGACAGACCGCACATGATCTGCATGGCGCCGTTATGCACGGCGGTCATGCCGCTCGCGCACTGGCGCATGACGGTATGGGCGGAGGCGGCGTCGGGGATGCCGGCCTTGAGGGCGGCCACGCGGGCTATGTTGGGCTCGTCCGAGGTCTGGCGGCACTGGCCGAGGATGACCTCGTCGATCTCCTTGGGATCTATGCCGCTGCGGTCGATGCAGCCGCGGATGACCGTCACGGCGAGGTCGAGCGCGCTCATGGGCTTGAGAGCGCCGCCCATATTGCCGACGGCGGTGCGGCATGCTTCAACGATTACTGCGTTTTTCATCTTTCTTCCTCCTGATATTACGCCGCCGCGCGGGCTGCGCGAAGGCGTTTTTGCAGCCCCGCCGGAGCCGGCGGGGCTGCAAACTTAAGCTTATTTCTCGAGAGCGATCTCGCCGAAGTTGACGGAGCCGGCCGTGCGGCACTTGAGCACGGCGGGCTTGCAGCCGGCGGCCTCGACGGTGACGGTGAAGGGCTTGTTCGTCGGGAGGCCCTGGACCTCGAAATCGCCGAGGAAGTCGGTCTCGGTCTCGTACTTCCTGCCGCACTCGTCGCAGACGACGGTGACCTTCGCGCCCTTGACGTCCTCGCCCTCAAAGGTGACTTCGCCGCAGATTTCTCTCACTCCTCGTATTTGATACGTTTCCGTTTTAAGCTTTCATGCGCGGTCCGCGCCCCGGCTTCTCTCCTTCCGGAGCGCATTTCACGGCATTGTTCATGGTATAGTATAAACTATGGTATAGTTCTAAGGTCAAGAGCTTTTTTCAAAATATCTTATCTCATCGCCCGGTTTTTTTGACGCGCAAAAACGGGCGCGTGTTTCAGGGATACGGCAGTCGCAAAAAGGATCGTTCCTCATAAAGAGCTCGAGGTGCGGTCAAGGCCTCACTTTTTGCGATGCAGCGCAGTTTTGCGAGAGGCATTTTTCGTTCAGGCAAAGCGAAAAGCTCCGGGAATACTTTGTGTATTTCCGGAGCTCTTCCGTGAAGCATGGGCGGAAAAGGGCCTCGCAAAACCTGCCGGTTTCCCTAAAATGCGCGCCCGATAAAAAAATAAACAAGGCGCGGTCAACATAACCGCGCCTTGTTTGGCGAAAAATCTTTATCTCTTGACGAGGACGACCAGCATCTGGCAGGACTCCGTGCCGGTGTTGAGGATGGACTTCGGGGTGTTCGGTCCGCAGTGGAAGGTGTCGCCCTCATAGAGGGTGGTCTTGACCTCGGTCTCGGTGCCGAGCTCGCTCTCGAGGTACATCTGGCCCTTGATGATGTAGTAGATGGACTCCATGCCGTTGGAGCCGTACTCGCAGCCGCCGCCGGGCAGGAAGTGGGACAGGCCCATGGTCACGACGCCGTCGTTGACGTCCTGGGGATCGTGCAGGCGGGTGGTGCGCACGTCGAAGTGCTTGGCGGCCTCGTAGCGGTAGGCCTCGTTCTTTCTGGTGATCTTATAGCTCATTGAAAACATCCTTTCAATAAAATTGCGGTTTTGCGTAAAAACATTATATTACCGCCCGCAAAAAAGTGCAAGACCTTTTCGGCTTTTACTTGGCGGGAAAGGCTCGCGCGAGGTCCTCGGGCGTATTGACGTTTTCAAGCGTTCGCGCGTCTCCGAGCGACTCCGCGGGGACTGTCGCGACGCGGGAGACGTCCAGCAGCGAGCGCATCGAGCGGCGCCCCTCGCGGAGGAGACCTTCGGCGCGCGCGGCGAGCTCTTTTTTATAGTAGGCGAAGAGCGGCTCGGGCCGCCCGTCCTCCCATACGGGGACGCATATCTCCGCGTCTCCGCAGGCGGCCATCACCTTCAGCGCGGCCTCCGCCGTGAAAAACGGCATGTCGGCGGCGGCGACGAAGACGCCCTCGTCCTCCGTCCGGAGCAGGACGGCGTGGAGCCCTCCGAGGGGTCCGCAGCCCGGGAAAACGTCCTCCACCGGCTCGGCGGGGACGTCGTAGCTCTTCCCGCCGGCGACGCTGAGCAGCACCGTGTCGAAGGCCCCGCCGAGCTCGCGCACGGCGCGGGCGACGAGGGTCTCCCCTTCCACCTCGACGAGGAGCTTGTCCCTCCCCATCCTGCTGCTTTTTCCGCCGGCCATGACGGCGACCGTAGACATATTCCCGCCTCCAGACGCCATCAGCATATCACACGGGCGCGAAATATGCAATTATCCGCGCCGCGCTGTTGACTTTTTCCCCTCGCGCGGCTATACTACATATATATTGCGCGCTTTTCAAAAAACCTAATTTTATTACGCCCGATAACACGGGCAAGGAGGCAATTTCAATGCAAGACATCTACCTCATTAGCTGCTGCCGTACCGCCATCGGCTCCTTCGGCGGCACCCTGAAAGACACCCCCGCCCCCGAGCTCGGCGCCATAGTCGCCAAGGCCGCTCTCCAGCGCGCCGGACTTAAAGGCCCCGAAGTCGACGAAGTCATGTTCGGCTGCGTCCTGACCGCCGGTCTCGGACAGAACGTCGCCCGTCAGGTGGCCCTCGCCGCCGGCGTGCCCGTCGAAAAGCCCGCCTACACGGTCGGCATGGTCTGCGGCTCCGGCATGAAGTCCGTCATCGAGGGCGCCCGCGCCATCGCTGCCGGCGACGCCGACATCATCCTCGCCGGCGGCACCGAGAACATGTCCGCCGCTCCGTACCTTGTTCCCACGGCCCGCTTCGGCGCCCGCATGAACAACGTCAAGATGATCGACTCCATGGTCAACGACGGCCTCTGGGAGAAGTACAACAACTACCACATGGGCATGACCGCCGAGAACGTCTGCGATCAGTGGGGCATCACCCGCGAGGAGCTCGACGCCTTCGCGCTCGAGAGCCAGAACCGCACCGCCGCCGCTCAGGCCGCCGGCAAGTTCGACGACGAGATCATCCCCGTCCCCGTCAAGGTCAAGAAGGAGACCATAGAGTTCAAGGTCGACGAGTTCCCGCGCAAGACCAGCGCCGAGGCTCTCGCGAAGCTCAAGCCCGCCTTCAAGCCCGACGGCGGCCGCGTCACCGCCGGCAACTCCTCCGGCATCAACGACGGCGCCGCCGCGATCGTCATCGCCTCCAAGGCTGCCGTCGACAAGTACGGCCTCAAGCCGCTCGCCCGCCTCGTCGCCTGGGGCCAGGGCGGCGTCGATCC
>JAFZAM010000219.1 GCA_017557265.1 Oscillospiraceae bacterium
GATCGCTGAGATGAAGCCCGAGGACCTCGCGCCCATCCGCTCGGGTTACAGAGCCCCGTACATAATCTCCGCCGCCAAAAGCGTCGTCTCCGGCGAGACCGATCTCGAGGCGCTCTCGAAGCTTGACTGCGCCTCGGCGGTCAAAGAGCTTCGCAGACTCCCCGGCATAGGCGAAAAGGTCGCCAACTGCGCCGTGCTTTACGGACTGCGCATCCCGACCGCTTTTCCCGTCGACGTATGGATAAAGCGGGCGCTCGACGAGCATTATCCGCCCGGCTTCGATCCGGCCGTTTTCGGCGACGCGGCCGGCCTCGCGCAGCAGTATATCTATTACTATATCCGCTCCTCAAACGTCGCCTCCGGTAATTGACACGGAGCGCTTTGTGTAGTAAAATAAATATTTAATAAAACAGACAATTTCAGGCATCAATTTCTTGCAAAGGAGTATCGTCAAATGGGAGACAAGAACGCCTTTTACAGTCGCATAGTCGGCGAGGGGATAACCTTCGACGACGTTTTGCTCGTTCCCGCGGAGAGCAAGGTCATTCCGTCCGAGGTCAGGCTCGAGACGAATCTCACGAAGAAGATAAGGCTCAATATCCCGCTCATCTCTGCCGCCATGGATACCGTCACGGAATACCGGATGTCCATCGCCATGGCTCGCGAGGGCGGCATCGGCGTCATTCATAAGAACATGTCCATCGAGGCCCAGGCCGAGCAGGTCGACCGCGTCAAGAGGTCCGAAAACGGCGTTATCACCAATCCGTTCTACCTCGGGCCCGACGATACCCTCGCCGACGCGGACGCGCTCATGGCCAAGTACAAGATCTCCGGCGTGCCCGTCGTCGAGAATAACAAGCTCGTCGGCATCATCACCAACCGCGACATGAAGTTCGAGGAGAACATGGAGAGGCCCATCAAGGAAGTCATGACGGGCGAGGGCCTCATCACCGGCCGCGAGGGCACGACGCTCGAAGAGGCCAGAGAGATACTCCGCAGGCATAAGATAGAAAAGCTCCCCATCGTTGACGACAACTTTGCGCTCAAGGGCCTTATAACGATAAAGGACATCGAAAAAGCGGCGATGTACCCGAACTCCGCGCGCGACGAAAAGGGCAGGCTCCGCGTCGCGGCCGCCATCGGCACGACCTACGACGTGCTCGACAGAGCGGGCGCGCTCGTCGAGGCGGGAGTCGACGCGCTCGTGCTCGACTCGGCCCACGGCCATTCCAAGAACATCCTCGAGAGCATCTCGCTCGTTAAGTCCCATTTCCCCGACACCGCGCTCATAGCGGGCAACGTCGCGACGGCCGAGGGCACCAAAGCGATAATCGACGCCGGCGCCGACTGCGTCAAGATAGGCATAGGCCCCGGCTCTATATGCACGACCCGCGTCATCGCGGGCATAGGCGTCCCGCAGATAACTGCAATTGCCGATTCCGCCGAGGTCGCCGCGAAGTACGGCATCCCCATCATAGCCGACGGCGGCATCAAGTATTCCGGCGATATAGTCAAGGCGCTCGCCGCCGGAGCCTCCACCGTCATGATAGGCTCGCTGTTTGCCGGCTGCGACGAGAGCCCGGGAGATACCGAGGTGTATCAGGGCCGCCAGTTCAAGGTCTATCGCGGCATGGGCTCGCTCTCCGCCATGGCGAGCGGCAGCAAGGACAGATACTTCCAGGAGAAGAACAAGAAGCTCGTCCCCGAGGGCGTCGAGGGCCGCGTCCCCTACAAGGGAAGCGTGACCGACACGATATTCCAGATGATTGGCGGCCTGCGCAGCGGCATGGGCTACTGCGGCACTCCGACGATAGATGATCTGCGCACCAGGGCGAAGTTCATCAAGATAACGAGCGCGGCGCTCCGCGAGAGCCATCCGCACGACGTCTACATCACGAAGGAAGCGCCGAACTACAGCACCAACATCCAGTAATAAAGCGGGAGGGGGAGCGTCATGGACGCGATCGAGAGACTGCGCAAAATGATCGACGAATCGAAGAACGTCGTGTTCTTCGGCGGAGCGGGCGTCAGCACGGAGAGCGGGATACCCGATTTCCGCAGCGTGGACGGGCTCTATTCGCAAAAGTACGACCTGCCCCCCGAGACGATCATCTCTCACGGGTATTTTGTCTCGCATCCCGAGGAGTTTTTCAGATTCTATAAAGACAAGATGATATTCAGAGACGCGAAACCGAACGCGTGCCATCTCAAGCTCGCCGAGCTCGAGGCAAAGGGCAAGCTCAAGGCCGTCGTGACTCAGAATATCGACGGGCTGCACCAACTCGCGGGCAGTAAAAACGTCCTTGAGCTGCACGGCAGCGTTCACAGGAACTACTGCATGTCCTGCGGGAAGAAATACTCGCTCGACTATGTGCTCGCGGCCGACGGAGTGCCGAAATGCGTCTGCGGAGGGATAGTAAGACCCGACGTCGTCCTCTATGAGGAGATGCTCGACAACGACGTCATCGAGGCCTCGATAAAGGCCATATCGAATGCGGACATGCTCATCATCGGCGGGACGTCGCTCGTAGTTTATCCCGCCGCGTCGCTCATCAACTTCTACCGCGGCGAAAGGCTCGTGCTCGTCAACAAGAGCGCGACCGGCGTCGACAGCCGCGCCGATCTCGTCATATCGGACAGCATCGGGAAGGTGTTTTCACAGCTATGAGCCGCGTCGATATTCTCGGAGTTAAATTTGACGCGCTGACGCCGGAGGAGGCCGTCGCCGCCGCCGAGGCTCTGCCGTACGGTTCGAGGGTCGTGACGCCCAATCCCGAGATAGTCACTGCCGCGAGAAACGACCCCGAGCTCATGGAGATAATAAACTCCTCCGGTCTCGTGACGGCCGACGGCATAGGTATTATCTACGCCGCGAAGCTTCTCGGAAGAAAGCTTCCCGGCAGAGTGACGGGCATAGGTCTCGTGACAGCTCTTTTCGAGCGTATGGCGAAGCGAGAGGGGAGCGTATATCTCTTCGGCGCGAAGCCCGGCGTAGCCGAGAAGGCGGCTGAAAAGATATCCGCGGACTATCCCGGCATAAGGATAGCCGGGACGCACGACGGGTATTTCTCCGACGACGCGGAGATAATCGATGATATCAACGCCGCGCGGCCGGACCTTCTTCTGGTCTGTCTCGGCGCTCCGAAGCAGGAAAAATGGATGGCCTCGAGAAGCGGCGCCGTGCATGCCGGGCTCATGATGGGTCTCGGCGGAGTCCTCGACGTGTTCGCGGGCGAGGTAAAGCGCGCGCCGAAGCTCTTTCAGAAGCTCGGGCTCGAATGGCTCTACAGAGCCGTGACGCAGCCCTCGAGATTCAAACGCATATTGAAGCTGCCGGGATTTCTGTTCGCGGCTATGCGCGAACGCGGCGGGGAGAAGTGACGATGGGAAAGCTTATCGTTTTCGAAGGGATAGACGGCTCCGGAAAGTCGACGCAGTTCAAGCGTCTCTGCGCCTCGTTTGCCGAACGCGGAATTGACTTCCGCAGCATCGTTTTTCCGCGCTATGACAAAGAATCCTCCGCGCTCATCCGCATGTACCTCGGCGGGGAGTTCGGCTCGAAGCCTGAGGACGTCGGCCCCTACGCCGCGAGCGCCTTTTACGCCGTCAACAGATTCGCCTCTTTCCGTCAGGACTGGGGAGAGTATTATGAAGGCGGCGGCCTCATCGTGACGGACAGATACACGACGTCCAACGCGATCCATCAGTCCGCGAAGCTCGACGCGGTCGACAGACCCGCCTATCTCGACTGGCTCTACGATTTCGAATACGTCAAATTCGGGCTCCCGAAGCCCGACGTCGTGTTCTTCTGCGACGTGCCTGCGGAGGTCTCCGTGCGGCAGATCAAAAAACGCGGACATGACGCGGATATCCACGAAAAGGACTTTGAGTATCTCAAACGGTGCGCCGAATGCGCGTCGATGGCGGCCGAAAAGCTCGGCTGGGTTCGCATAGACTGCGCTCCCGGCGGAGTGATGCGCTCCGAGGAGGACATAGCGGCCGAGATACTCGCGACAGCTCTCAAAAGCTGAAAGGAGCGCCATGGTCTATATACTTCTCGGCAAAGGTTTTGAAGAGATAGAAGCCGTAGCGACTATGGACTGCCTTCGCCGCGGCGGCGTCAAGGCCGAGTTCGCCTCGGTCGGAGGCAAGACCGTCGACGGTGCGCACGGGATAACCGTGACCGCCGATACTTTCGTCAGGAAAATCGATCTGTCCTCCGCTGAGATGCTGATAGTCCCCGGCGGTCTCGGCGGCGTAGAGAGCATAGAGCGCTCCGGGGAGGCAATGGACATTCTCCGCAGAGCCTTTGAAGCAGGCGTGCCGCTCGCGGCGATATGCGCCGGTCCTCGCGTCCTCGCTCAGATAGGCGCGCTCGAGGGCAGAAACGCCGTCTGCTATCCCGGCATGGAGGATCAGATGGGCGGCGCGAAGTTAGACAATTCCCGCCTTTCCTGCGTCGACGGGAATATCGTGACGGGGCGCGGCCCGGGAGCCGGAGTCGCATTCGGGCTCGAGGTGCTCAGATTTTTGAAGGGAGACGCCGCCGCGGACAAGGTCGCGGCCGGCATGACCTATGATATTCGTTAAAAAGGAGCTTCGTAAGGTCGTCCGCAAAAGGATAGCGGAGCTCGATGAAGCTTATGTCGCGGCGAGCGACCGCGGAATATACGAAAACGTCCTCGCGCTCGACGAAGTCAAAAAGGCGGAACTCGTTCTGCTCTATTACAGCACGGGCCGCGAGGTCGATACGCACGCACTTCTCGACGAGCTGTACGCTCAGGGCAAGACCGTATGTCTTCCTATCTGTCAGCCGAAGGGCGTCATGAGCTTCTATACTTATAGCGGCAAGCTCTCCGAGGACGGGTTTTACGGCATACCCGAGCCCGTCGGGGGCATAAAGACGGATCCCGCGCCGGGGACGCTCATGATAGTTCCCGCACTCGCCTTCGACGGCAGAGGTTATCGCCTCGGTCAGGGCGGGGGATACTACGACAGATATCTCTCCACGCACGAGCTTCTGACCGTCGGCATAGGCAGGGAGGAGCTCCTGCTGGACAAGACGCCGACATCGAAGTACGATATGCCCGTCAATATCCTCGTGACTGAAAAGAAAACCGCGAGGCTCCGTTAAGGAGCCCCGCGCCGGCAGCAGCGGTCAGCAGCCGCAGCCGCATCCGCAGTCGTTGCCGCAGTTCGATCCGCAGCCGCCGCAGGTGCCGCAAGTGCCGCAGTTCCCGTTGAAGAAAACGAGAACGAGTATGATTATGATGATCCATACCCAGCAGTTGCCGTTATTGTTTCCGCAAAACATTTAGATCCCTTTCTCCGATTTTTGATAGGTCCGGTCTCCGGACGGCCGGCGGCGTGTTCGGCTTGCGTCCGCCGTCGGGATATACTATGTCTGCGCCCCGGAGCGGGTGCATGCGACCTCGATAATAAGGAGCCGCCATGTCTGACGACAAGAAAAGCTTTTTTGATGAGATAAACGACTTAAACGGTCTGCTTGACTCTTCCGGGCCGGCGCCGGACGTATCCGACGAGGAGCTTCAGGATATCCTCGGGCTCATCGGCGAGGGAACGGCCGAGCTTCCGAAGGTCGAGACCGTCGACGAGATCGTCAAAGAGTATCAGAGCGCTCATCCCGTCGGCAGCGATCCCTCGTCCGAGACGACGGCGGTCGGCGATCTGAGCTCGCTTCTGCACAGCGATACCGACACGCTGCCCGGAGCGGAGACCCACGTCATCCCGGACGACGTGCGGAAGATATACGAATCCAAGCCTCTTCCCGAGATCAAAGAGGAAAAAGAGGACGCTGAACCGGTTCCCGAGGAGGAATACGTGGCCAGAAACTACCGAGCCATCCACAGAGACAGACGTCACAGGACGGGCTGCCTCGGCGGTCTTCTCTATTTTCTTTTCATCGTATGCCTGAGCGCGGCGCTCGCCTTCGTGGCCTGGATAGCGGCCAACGACGTCCTCGCGCTCAATAAGCCCGAGAAGGTCGGGACGGTGGTCATTCCCGAATCCGCGTTTACCGAAAAAACGGACGACGAGGGCAACGCCTATATGTCGGCGGATATCTCTGTCGTCGCAAACAAGCTCAAGCAGGCGGGCTTCGTCGATTATCCCGTTTTATTCAAATTATTCGCGCGATTTGCTCACGCCGACCAAAAGATTGACCCCGGCGAATACGAGCTTTCGACCTCATACGATTACCGGGCTCTCATATCTCACATGAAAAAATCCGCGCGCTACTCGACCGATGAGACGACCGTCGTTACCATCCCCGAGGGCAAGAACCTGAAGCAGACTTTCGAGCTCCTTGAAGAGAAAGGCGTATGCTCGGTCGAAGACCTGACGGAAGCCGCCGCGAACACCGACTACGATTACTGGTTCCTCTCGTCCGACACGCTCGGAGACGAGCGCCGGCTCGAGGGCTATCTCTTCCCGGACACGTATGAGTTCTGGGTGAACAGCAACCCCGACCGCGTGCTGGAGCGTTTCCTCGACAACTTCTCCGCGAAGTTCACCGAGGAGATGCGCTCTCAGGCAGAGGAGAGCGGAAGAGACGTCAGGGAGATAGTCATCGTCGCCTCTCTTATCGAGATGGAGGCCGCCAACGACGAGGAGCGCCCGAACATCGCCTCCGTCATATATAACCGTCTTAAGAGCAGCGACTATCCGTTCCTGCAGATCGACGCGACGATACAGTATATCCTGCCCGAACGCAAGGAGCGCCTGACGTACGACGATCTGCTCATCGACGACCCGTACAATACCTACCTTTACAAGGGTCTTACCCCCGGGCCGATTGCAAATCCCGGCCTCGCCTCGCTCCAGGCGGCGCTCGAGCCCGCCGACACGGGCTACTTCTTCTACGCGCTCAACAAAAACGGAGCGCACAGCTTCTTTGAAGATTACTATTCGTTCGAGAACTTCGTCGACAGCGAAGAATTCGGCGGTTGAGTAATATAAGCAGACAGATATGGAGGATATCCGAAGTGGAGAAACTGGGACTTAACGAGATAAGAGAAAAATACCTTTCCTTCTTTGAATCAAAGGGACACCTGCGCCTGCCGAGCTTTCCCCTGATCCCTCAGGGCGACAGCAGCCTGCTGCTCATCAACGCGGGCATGGCGCCGCTCAAGCCTTACTTTACCGGCGAGGCGGAGCCTCCGAGGCACAGAGTCACGACCTGCCAGAAGTGCATCCGCACTCCCGATATAGAGCGCGTCGGAAAGAC
>JAFZAM010000220.1 GCA_017557265.1 Oscillospiraceae bacterium
AGGCGGGGATCTTGCCCGAGTCCGCGCAGAGGTCGCACTTGAAGACGCTGCGGCCGCTTACGTCTATGGCGCCGTAGGGGCATGCGCGGGCGCACTCGCCGCAGGACGCGCACGCGCCCTTGTCTATGCGCACGACCCCGTCCTCCGCGCTCTTGAAGCTCGCTCCCGTCGGGCAGGCCTTCGCGCAGGCGGGGTCGCCGCACTGCTGGCAGGCGACGGTCAGAAAGTACATGTTAAGGCGCGGGAACTCGCCGACCGGGCCCATCGTATAGGTCTTTATTCTGGAAACGCCGGGCGGATCGCCGTGCGCGAGCGAGCAGGCGGCGCGGCAGGCGCGGCAGCCTATGCAGCGGTCGGCGTCGAAAATAAGCGCAAGCTGCTTCATACGCGCCTCCCCTTCCCGTTTTCGAGCCAGCCGGAGAACTCCTCCGGCTTCGTGTAGATGCCCTCAGGCGCGCTCTCGGCCGGACTTACTCGGACGAGGAAGCCGCGCAGTACGTGCGTTCCGACGACGTCGTTAAACGGCGGGACGGAGCGCGTGAGCACGTTCACGTTGGACTCCGTCCAGCCGTGCGAGGGCGCGTCTAGCGTCTCAGGGTACCAGAAGCGCTCCATGTAGACCGTCCCCGGTCTTATCGCCTTCGTCACGAGGGCTACGGCGCGGGTGCGGCCTCTGGCCGATTCGACCACGACCCACTTTCCGCTCTCAACGCCGTATTTTTCCGCGTCGTCGGGGCTTATCCAGAGCTCCGGCGCGGGCATCGTCTCGCGCATTCCGGGCATATTGCGCAGGGTCGAATGATGGTACATCGGGAGCCGGCCGCCGGTCATGACGAGCGGGAAACGCTCCGCCAGCGCGGCGTCCAGCGGGCTCTCTGTCGGCTCGGCGTAGTACGGGAGCGGCTCGTAGTCCGCGTCTGCGGGCGGCATGGGATACGGCATGAACGGCTCGCCCGTCCTGCCGAGTTTTATGAAGGCGTCGCAGTATATCTCGCACTTGCGCGATGGCGTCGGGAAGCCCTGCGGGAGACCGTCCGCTCCGGGCGTAAGATAGACGAAATAGCTCTTCCATTCGTCCTTCGGGAGAAACTCGAAGGGCGCCTTCGCGCAGTATTCCTTCCACGTCACGCCCTGCGCGGGCGTTATCTGATCGAAGAACTCCTCCATGGAGCCCCAGTAGGCGAGGTCGACGCCCATGAACCCGGGGTCGAACGCTTTTCGGCACATCTCATGACCGAGCTCGCCGCATCGGCGGGCTATATCCGCCCAGATGACGCCCTCGTCGCGCGTCTCCCATACGCGGTCGCACTGCTGACGGGCGACGCACATATTGCAGGTCTCGACGACCATCTCCGTCTCGAGCCACTCCTGCGCGGGCAGGACGACGTCGGCGTAGGCGGTCATCGAGGTCGGGTAGGTGAAGATATGGACGATGAAATCGAGCCTGCGGCAGGCTTCCTCCCATTTGCCGACCTCTGCGAGAACGGCGAACTTGTTGCCCGAGCGGTCTATCCACGCGCGGGGCCGATAAGGCTTCCCGGTCAGTATGGCGCTCAGTATGCTCGCGGCGTGGCCGCCGTACCATATCGAGAGGCCCTTGTGCTCGCGGCCTCCGAGGCGCTTTTGAAACTGCTCCTCCGGCAGGCATTTGAGCGCGACGGGAACGGGATAATTAGGGCTTTTGAGCACGCCGCTTATGCGGAAGCGCTGCATGGCGGCGCCGGGCTTTTCGACGTTGCCCATGAGAAGGTCGAGCGTCACGGCAGCCATCGCGGCCTGCTCGGAGTTTATGCCCTGATCGGTCGCGACGCCGAGGCAGAGCGAGCTCGGCGTGTTCTCCGCGTAGAGGCGTATCGCCTTTTCGATATCCGCGGGATCGAGCAGGCAGAGGCCGGCCGCTTTTTCGAGCGTGAACTCCTCCACCCTCTCGAGCAGGAGCTGCGCGCCGGTCTTATAAAGCCTTCCGTCTATCACGTGCGCGCCGAAGAGCTCCGGCTCGAGCGCGTCGTCCCACGGATAGCGGAGCGTCTTCGCCGAGTTCGTCTTCTGGTCCCAGACGAGCGCGGAATCCGGCCCCTCCGGGTGGACGACGAAGCGCGTCTCGCAGTCGACGAGGTACGGCAGGTTAGTCCAGCGCAGGACGAAATCCGCGTCGTAGAGCTTATTTACGAGTATGTATCTTATCCATGCCATGAGGAGCGCGACGTCGCTTCCCGGTCTCACGGGGAGCCAAACGTCCGCCTTCGCGGCGTCGGGGGTAAGGCGCGGGTCTACCGCGACGGTCTTCACGCCCTTCATGCGCAGCTCGTTGACCATGCGGCCGCCGGACGCCGGGCAGGAATACGACGGGTCCGTCCCCCAGAGGACGAGCGTCTTGAGCGGCGTGTTCTCGGTATCGTAGAATTCAAGGCAGTTGGAGTCGGCTATGCTCGCGTCCATGCCGCCGTACATCATCGTCGTGGCGAGCACTCGCGGCAGATAGCACTGCGCGCTGCCGGGCTCGAACCAGTTGGGCGTGCCGAATATGTTGCAAAAGCGCGCGCAGCTCCAGACCTCGGGATTGCCGCCGCCGCCCGTGCTGCCGAAGACGCACTCGGCGCCGTACTTTTCGCGTATCTCCATAAGCCTGCGGGCGACGACGTCTATCGCCTCGTCCCACGTCGCGCGCTTCCACTTCCCGCTCCCGCGCTCTCCGACGCGAAGCAGCGGATACTTGTTGCGGTTCGGGTGATAGAGCGCGTTTATGCCGGATAGGCCCTTCGCGCAGAGCTTTCCCCTGCTCATCGGGTCGACTGGGTCGCCTCTGAGGGCGACGACGCGGCCGTTTCTGACGGTCGCAATGACGCCGCAGTTGGCGATGCAGGCACGGCAGGCCGTGTGGACCTCATGCTCCTCGTCCGCGACGGCGACCTTTCGCGGCTCCGTGCGCGCAAAGCCGCTCCTGCCCGCGAGGGCTGCGGCGAGCCCGCCTATTTCGAGCACGTCGGCATATTCTCTTTTATTCTTACGTTCTTCCACGTTCGTCCTCCGGTCTATTGAAAAGAAGCGGCGGAAATGGTATCATATAAGCGTTCAGGAAAACGCTGAACGGACAGTTTACGGCAGGGTGGCCGGGGGCTCCCCGGCGCTTCGCGGAAAGGGGTAAAAACATGAATATTCCCGAGGAATTCCTCAAAAACCAGACCTTCGATTCCCGCGCGATAGGCTTCAACCGTCAGCTTCTCCCCTCGATGATAAACGGCGGCAAGCACGGTAATACCAACATCGGATACAAGGTCATGGCCGACGGCAGGGTCTGGGTCAGCCTCTACGGCCCGACGGCCAAGGAGGTCAAGGCCGGTCCGCCGGAGAACCTCGTCACGCTCACGCTCGAGGACGACGGCATGTGGACCGGCACGATACAGTACGCCGATCCCGGCCTCAAGCAGCTCATCTTCTACGTCGACGGCGTTCGCGTCGTCAACCCGCTCGCCCCGATAGCCTACGGCTGGGGCTACGGCATAAACTACATCGAGGTCCCCGATCCCGATCAGGACTTCATCCTCATCAAGGACGTCCCGCACGGGACCGTCTCGCAGGAATACTTCTTCTCCGAGGTGACCGGCGAGTACGAGTGCTGCTACGTCTACACGCCGCCCAAGTACCGCGACGACCTCGAGACGAAATACCCCGTCCTCTATCTGCAGCACGGCGGTGGCGAGAACGAGGCCTGCTGGACGCACATGGGCAAGTGCAACTTCGTCATGGACAACCTGCTCGCCGAGGGCAAGGCCGTCCCCTTCATAATCGTCATGAACAACGCCATGATGCAGGTCGCCAAGGACGGCGAGCCGCGTCTCGACAACAAGCGCTACAACGAGATGGTCATACGCGACTGCATCCCGTTCATCGAAGCCCAGTACCGCGCCATCCCCTCCAAGAAGGCCCGCGCGATAGCCGGCCTCTCGATGGGCTCGCTGCTCTCGGGCGAGATGATAATGGAGCACTACGACGTTTTCGGCTCGGCGGGGCTCTTTACCGGCTATACCTACCCCGTCATGGCAGGCAGCAGCAGGGATCAGTCAGCGCAGCTCAAGGCTCTCGACGACGCGGAGACCTTCAACCGCGAGGTCGACCCCTTCTTCGGCGCCATCGGCGACCACGAGGTCTCGCTCCCGCTCTTTGAAAAGGAGCGCGAATACTGCAAGGCCAAGGGAATAAACTACATCCAGAAGATATATCCCGGCTATCACGAGTGGCGCGTCTGGAGGGCGGCCTTCCACGACTACGCGCAGATAGTTTTCAGAAATCTGTAAGGCTCATATAAGCATTATACCCCGCCGCGTCCCGCATGTCCACGGGAGGCGGCGGGGTATTTTTAACGCTTAGTATCAGAAATTGTGCTCGGCGCGGGAGATGATGTCGTTCTGCATGGCCTCGGTCATGTCGACGAAATAGGCCGAGTAGCCGGCTATGCGGACGACGAGGTTGTGGTAGTCCTCGGGGTGCTCCTGCGCGTCGCGGAGGGTCTTCGCGTCGACAACGTTGTACTGGCACTCCATGCCGCCCTTTTCAAAATAGGTCTTCGTCATGTCGCGCAGCTTGCTCACGCCGTCGTCGCCCTTGAGGGCGGTCGGGTGTATCTTGAGGTTGACGGCCATGCCGTCGAGGTAACGCGAATGGTCGAAGCAGCACGAGGAGATGAAGACCGAGGTCGGACCGTTGACGTCCCTTCCCTGCGCGGGGCTCATGGCGTCGGCTATGGGCTCGCCGGTCTTGCGTCCGTCGGGGGTCGCCCACGTTATCTCGCCCTGCGCGACGTGGTCTGCGGCGCCGAACATGCCGCATTTATAGACCTTGCAGCGGGAATTGTGGAAATCACGGGTGATGCCGTAATAGAGGTCCATGACCCACTGCAGCTCCTGATCGGCGTACGGGTCGGCGTTGCCGTAGTGCGGCACCTCGTTGAGGACGCGCTGGCGCAGGACCTCGTAGCCCTCCCAGTTGGCGATGACGGCGTCGAGGAACTCCTTCGCGCCGACGATCTTCTTGTCGAAGACCATGTACTTTATGGCCGTGATGGAGTCGGCCACGGTGGCGAGGCCGGTCGCCGTGCCTCCGTAGGAGTTGTACTTCGCGCCGCCCTCGGAGACGTCCTTGCCCTTTTCCATGCAGCCCTCGGTCGATATCGAGAGGTTCGGGTACGGATAGAGGCGCGGGAACTCGTGCTCGGCGTAGTTATTGAGCGTGGCCGACCACGTGAGCATCCAGCGCGCGAGCTTTTCGAGCGCGGCGCGCACGTCGTCGATGGACTTCATCTCGTAGAGATACCCCGAGCGCGCGCACTCCGGCGCCTGACGGCCGTTCATGGGGTTGATGCCGTTGTTAATAGCCATCGTTATGGCGATGGACCAATAGATGCCGTTATGGCCCATAGCGGAGCCGTTCGGCGCGGGATAGTCGTTGCCGGAGCCCGTTATCTCCTGACAGCCTATGAAGGCGTAGTTTCGCGCGTCCTCGAGCGAAAAGCCGAGCTCGCGGATTATGCCGGGGATGATGACCTCGTCGTTTTGCAGCAGCGGCAGGCCGCCTACGCGCATCGAGGTCGCGAGCGCGGCGTTCCATATCCCGTCGGGCGTCTTGCTGCTCGTGCGCAGGGAGACGGTCGGCTCGTGGAGCTGCAGCCTCGCTATGGATTCGAGGACCATGTAGGACACGGGGTTGGTCGCGTCCTCGCCGGTCTCGGGTATGCAGCCGCCTATGGTCGTATGCTGGCCTATGTGGCCTATGCCGGCGGTCTGCGCCTGCTTGCCGAAGCCGCCGCCGAAGAAGATATTGAGCTTGAGGAAGAAGGCGTCGACGAGCTCCTGCGCGTAGTCCATGGTTATCGTGCCCTCGTCGAGCTCCTTTTTCAGATACGGCCAGACGTGCTGGTCGAAGCGGCCCATGCTCGTCACGCCGGGACCGTTGTCCACCATGAGGAAGACGTGGTAGAGCATGACCTGCTGGCAGGCCTCCCAGAACGTCCTCGCGGGCTTCTCGGCTATCCATTCGAGGCTCTCGGCCATGCGGGAGAGCTCCGCCGCGCGCTCGGGAGTCGGGGCGGTCTTCGCTTTCTCCGCGGCTATCTTCGCATAGCGGCGCGTCAGCGTTATAGCGCCGTCGCAGGCGACGGTCGCTGCCTTGTAGAAGAGGTATTTGTCCATGTCGTCGCCCATGACGTTGCCGAGGTGAGCGTCGAGCCAGTCCTGAGCCTGTTTTCGTATATCGCCGTAGCCGCGCCTGAGTATCGTCTGGAAGCCCGGGGTCAGGTGTCCGGGCATCATGAGCACAGGGAAGCCGCCCGGGCGCCCGTAGGTGCAGGCCTGGAGGCTGAAGAGCTGGTCGGCGCCGTCGGGGAGCCACTGCTCGGGCCTTATCCCGCCGAACTCGCGCGCCTGCTCGGCGGATATCTCGCGGAGCTTTTTGAGCTCCTCGGGCGAGACGGCGAGCTTCTGGTGAGAGTAGAGCGGGTCGTCGTCGGGCGCGTGGTGCAGCCCGTCGGCCTCGATGGGCCAGGTGTGCTCGATGTCGGCGGAGAGCCACATGCGGCCGCTCGAGCCGCCCCAGTTCTTCCCGCCGAGGTCGCCGACGAAGTATTCGTCCTCCTCGATGTCCATGGGCATGTTCGAGATGACGTAGAGCGACTCCATGGGCTTTTTGATTACGGGCGGGAAGTTGCGGTATTTCGCGGTCGCCTCCGCCTTTATGCGGAGCTTTTCCGAATCCGCGATTATGAGTCTGTCTCTGACCTTGTCGCGCATCCTCGCGATCCGGTCGGTCACGGGCTTGAATTCGTACATTTGCGTGCTCCTTTCGGCTTGTTGAAGAAAGCTCCCGTCCGCCCGGAGCGGGCAGACGGGAGCCTTTTGTTTTACTTGAGCAATCCTTCCTCGCGCATGAGCTTTTCAAGCTCGGAGACGGCCGTCTCGAGCTGCTCGATGCTGTGGGTGGACGAAATGGTGAAGCGCAGCCTGCTCTCGCCCATCGGGACGGCGGGATACATGGCGGGCGGCACGAAGACGCCCTTTTCGAGGAGCTTTGCGGAGAGCTTCGCGGCGTCCGCGTCGGAGCCTATCATGATGGGCACTATCGCGCTCTCGCCGGCGAGGCAGGTGTTCATCCCGCACTCCTTGGCGCGCTTTACGAAGTAGGCTATGTTCTCGTGCAGCTTCGTGACGGCGGAGTTGTCGCGGCGGATTATCTCTATCGCCTTCTTGCAGGCGGCGGCGAGCGGTGGCGCGATGCCGGCCGTGAAGACGAAGCCGTTCATCGTGTACTTGAGGTACTCGATGATCTCCTTCTTCGCGGCTACGTAGCCGCCGCAGGTGCCGAGCGCCTTGGACATGGTCCCGTACTTGATGTCGATATCGTCGGGCGCGAGGCCGAAGTAGTCGTCGCAGCCGCCGGCGTGCTCGCCGATGACGCCGCCGGAATGGGCCTCGTCGACCATGAGGAAGCACTTATACTGCTTCTTGAGCTTTACGAATTCGGGGATGGGCGCGATGTCGCCGTCCATGCTGTAGACGCCCTCGACGATGATGAGGACCTTGTTGTAGCGGCCCTCTACCTTCTTGAGGATGCTCTCGAGCTGGGCGAGGTCGTTGTGCTCGAAGGCCTTGCTGTCGGCGTTGGAGAGCCTGATGCCCTCGGTCAGGGAGTTGTGGGAGAGGGCGTCGTAGACGATGAGGTCGCCCTCGCGGGCAAAGCAGCTTACGAACGCGACGTTGGTCGCCCAGCCGCCCGTGCAGACTATGGCGTCCTCGGTGTGCTTCCAGGCGGCTATCTCCTTCTCGAGCTCCTGATAGAGCGTCTTTTCGCCGGCGAGAAGGCGCGCGCCGGAGGCGGAGGTGCCGTACTGCCTGATGGCGTCTATCGCTGCCTGCTCGGTCTCGGGATTGCCGGACATGCCGAGGTAGTTATACGAGCCGAGGTTGATGACGGGCCTGCCGTTTACGACGGAGGTGTCGCGCACGACGCTGTCGTGCGGGATGAAATAGGGATTGAAGCCGTCTCTGAACGTCGCGGCCATCCTTATCTTTATCTCTTTGTATTCGCGGCTCTCGGCGAAGTCGGTTATGCGCGTCGTCTCCTCCGCGGGGGCGGAGCGCTCGGCCGCCGCGGTCGCGAGGCCGTGGAGCTTGGCGTAGATGTACTTGGAGGCCTCGTTGAGGTTCACGAGCGTGTTCGCGTCGGTGTCGAGGATGACGATGCCGTATTTTTCCTCGATCTCGGCCACGCAGCTGAATATGTCGAGGCTGTCCATGCCGAGGTCGGTCACGAAGTTGTCGGTATCGGCGATGGCGGCCTCCTCCTCGGGGGTGGAGTTGAGCGCCTCGGCGACGATGTGCCTTACGGTCTTCTTGATCTCTTCGATCTCCTGCGCGTCCTGCGCGGGGACGGCGGGCGCGGCCGCCTTGCTTTCTTCCATCTTTTCCGCCTTTCTGAGCTTGCCGGAGAGCGGCAGCTCCTCGAGCTCGGCCAGATTGTCCCTGAGCTTCTGGCGCATGACCTTCATGCTGCCGGATATGGGCAGGTCGGCGGAGCTGAGGAACGCTCTCGTGACTCTCTCGCCCATGGGCAGCGTGTCGTTTATCTTCCTTATGCCGTCGAGGTACGCCTTCTCGTCGAAGCCGTCGGCGCGCTGGGAGACTATGGCGACGTCCTCGTAGGCGCCGTTTTTCACTCCGAGCAGGCAGGACTTGGAGACGCCGGGCAGCTCGGCAAAGAGGTCCTCTATCTCGTCGGGGTATATGTTCTCGCCGGAGGCGTTGATGATGACGTCCTTGACGCGGCCGCAGACGAAGAGGCCGTCGGGCGTCCTCTTGACGACGTCGCCGGTCGCGAACCAGGCGGACTCGTCCCTCGGGACGATCTCGCCGTCTATCATGCTGGCGGAGTAGAGCGCGCCGCCGCGGATGAAGAGCTCGCCCTCGTCGGTCGTGCCGTCGCCTATCCTGTACTCGGTCAGGGAGAAGGGCTCGCCTATGCTCCCCTTCTTGCGCTGCTCGGGATCGAGCGATTTCTCGACGGCGATGATGCCCGTCTCGGTCATGCCGAAGCCGTTGCAGAGCGGATAGCCGATGTCGTTGAGCATCTCGAGCGTCTCGGCGGGGACGTGGCCGCCGCCGGTTATCATGGAGCGTATCTTCGTTCCGAGGGTCTTCTTCTTTATGACGTACTTGACGATGGGGCTGAGCGCCTTGCCGTCGAGCTTCTTCCTGATGCCGGTCGCGAGGGCGTTGAAGAATATGGGCACGCAGTAGAGGTGGGTCACGCCGTGCCTCGAGCAGGTCCCGAGTATGGTCTGGACGGCCTTGTCGCGGCAGAAGACGAGCACCTTGCCCGTGCAGGCGTAGAGCAGATAGACGACCGAGAAGCCGAACACGTGGTGGAACGGGAGGAACGCGAGCAGCTTGCAGGGCTTGCCCTCGATAAAGGGCATGTCGGGGTTTATCTGCTTGGCCTCGTCGAAGCTCAGGATATGGTTGGCTATGGTCTGGGCGTTATAGAGGAATATCCTGCTGTTGCCGGTCGTGCCGGAGGTGCAGAGAGCTATGTACTCGGCCCACTTCTCCTCGCCGGGCTCGCCGCCCGCGAGCAGGTCGGCCGCGTCTATGAACTCGAGGCCGCAGCCGTCTACCGGGCGCGCGGCGACGTAGGCCTTCGCGCGGGCCTCGGCCATGATGGAGCAGAGCTGCTCCGGCCTCGAGGCGGGATTGAGCAGGAGCGGGGTCTTGCCGGACATCAGGATGCCCCAGAGGAGCACGGGCCAGTCCATGCAGGTGTCGTATATCAGGCCGACGACGGCGCCGTCGTCGCCGGGCATTTTCTTTTCCATGACGCCGCAGTCCGCGAGGGACATGTCGATGTACTCCCTGTACGTCCTCCTGACGACGTTGTCGTTCTTGTCGCTGACCTCGGCGGCGGTGTCGTCGCCGAACTTCTCCATCATGTGGAACATGCCGCTGTACGAGGGATCCCTGCGGAGCGCCTCCAGCGTATCCTGCCATACCGTCTTTGCCATGAAACGAGCCTCCCAGATCTTTAGTATTGCTTTTCCCCGGGTATATGTCATATCCGGCCGGGCCTTGCGCCCCAAGCGGAAAGTATATTCTTTAACTTTTATAATATACTACGCGCGGCCGTCAAATTCAAGTCCGGATTTGCCTCCGGGCGTTCTTCGGACGCGCTTTACATCGATAAAATCCTCTTGCGCTCAGGCCCGGAGCGTTATATAATTTACGCAGAACGATTATTAAAACAGGAGGACAATAAAATGACCGGTATCGAAAAAGTCGTCGAGTTTCTCGACAAGGCCAAGACCTTTTATTTCCTGACCACCGACGGCGATCAGCCCAGGGGCCGTCCCTTCGGCTTCAAGATCGTCTACGAGGGCAAGCTCTATTTCGGCTGCGGCACCTTCAAGAACGTGTTCAAGCAGCTCGTCGCCAACCCCAGAGTCGAGGTCCTCGCCGTCAGCGGCATGGACTTCATGCGCTATGACGGCAAGGCCGTCGTCGTCAAGGACGAGGGGCTCCTCGCCGCCGTCCGCGCCGCGAACGCCAACCTCATGGGCATGTACGACAAGAACGGCTGGGAGATGGGTCTGTTCTATCTCGAGGGCGGCCATGCCGAGATCCACGGCATGATGGAGCTCAAAGAGGAGTTCGACGTCTGATCCCTTCCCCGCAAGCATTTGTAAAAGACCGCCGGCAAACAATGCCGGCGGTCCTTTTTTCTTGACACGGAGCCGCGGGATACCATATCATGGACGCAAGGGGCGTACCCGCTCCGCATCATCCCGACGGTGAGTGAAGAAATGGAAAAGGCGTCGTTTTTCTCAACGGAAAAGAGCTTTTACAAGGCGTTTTTCTCCATGATGGCGGTGGTCGCGCTGCAAAACCTCGTGGCCTACTCCGTCAACATGGCGGACAACGTCATGCTCGGGCGCTTCAGTCAGGAGGCGCTCTCCGGCGCGGCGACCGTCAACCAGATATTCTTCATCGTCCAGCAGTTCGCGCTCAGCTTCGGCAACGCGCTCGTCGCCATATCCTCGCAGTACTGGGGCGAGCGGCGCGCGGGGCCGCTCAGGACGCTGACGGGCATAACGCTCAAGCTCTCCGTCGCGGTCGGGCTCGTCATCGTCGTGCTCTGCCTCGCCATACCAGGCCCGCTGCTGAGCCTTTTCACGTCCTCGGAGGCCATCATCGCGGAGGGAAAAAAGTACCTCGCGATCATCGTCTGGACCTTCCTGCTCTTCATCGTCTCGCAGGTCCTCATGGCGGCGCTCCGCTCGGTCGGGACGGTAAGGATATCGTTTTACATCTCCGTCGTTTCGCTCATAATTAACGTCGGGATTAACTACGTCCTCATCTTCGGAAAGCTCGGCTTTGCGCGCATGGGGATAACCGGCGCGGCGATAGGCACGCTCGTTGCCCGCGCGGTCGAGCTCGTCATCGTCGTCTGGTACGTCGCCGTGCGCGAAAAGAAGCTCAAATTCTTCGGGCGCGGCATGTTCGCGCGAAACGGGCTCCTGTTCCGCGACTATATACGCATCTATATCCCGATAATGTGCGCGTCCGTCCTCTGGGGCTTCTCCGTCCCCATTCAGACGGCGATACTCGGCCATCTCTCGGCGGACGCGATCGCCGCCAACTCCGTCGCGACGACGTTCTATCAGTACCTCAAGGTCATCGTCATGGCCGTCTCCTCGACGTCGGCGGCGCTCATAGGCAAGGCCATAGGTCAGGGCGACCTCGGTGAAGTGAAGGCCGAGGCGCGGACGATGTCCTGCATCGACGTCGCCATAGGGCTCGTCCTCGGCGTCGCGCTCGTGCTGCTGCGGCGGCCGCTGCTGAGCCTTTACAGCCTCGAGCGCTCGGCTATGGAACTCTCCGACCGGCTCATCGTCATAATGGGGGCGGTCATGGTCGGCATGTCGTATCAGATGCCGGTCAGCTTCGGGCTCATCATGGGCGGCGGCGACGCGAAGTTCACGATGAAGATGAACCTCATCAGCACGTGGGCGATCGTCACTCCCCTCTCGTTCATGGCGGCGTTCTGGTGGAAGTGGCCCGTCGAGCTCGTCGTCATCGTCGTGCAGTCGGACCAGATATTCAAGTGTCTGCCGACTTTCATACATTTCCGAAAATACGGCTGGATAAAAAAGCTCACGCGCCCCGACGCGTGACGGTATCAAAGGAGGAAACGAAATGAAACGCATCATCGCATTCGCTCTCTCGGCCCTGCTGCTGCTCGGGCTCGCCGCCTGCGCAAAG
>JAFZAM010000221.1 GCA_017557265.1 Oscillospiraceae bacterium
AACGACGCCCTCGGCGATCCCCTCGTGACGAAGGACGGGCTCATCGTCCTCGGCATCATGACCGCCGAGCAGTACGACGACATCCGCGACATGACCAAGAAGATAACTCAGATCGTCGCCGACGACCTCAAGGCGAAGGGCCTCGACCTCTACGACATCAAGTTCGAGTACGGCTACGACGCCGACGGCAAGGTCATGCTCATCGACGAGATCGCCTCCGGCAACATGCGCGTATACAAAAACGGCGAGTACATCGACCCGATGACCCTCTCCGAGCTCTTCTTCGCCGCGAAGTAAACAGAACGCATCAAAACCTCCCCTCCGGGGGAGGTTTTTTTCGTTCCAAACCGGCGGGAAATATGATATGATGGTCTTACGGAAAAAACCTGCGCTCAAATAATCGAACGGGAGGAACACACATGGCAGTCAGCGATTTTCTCTACGATCTGAAGACCCCGGAGACCACGTGGCGCGGCAACGTCAGGCACTACTACCCCTCGGGCGAGCTCTCCTCCGACGTTGGACGCATCACGCCTCCCGAGGGACCGCACGGCCTCTACTGGTGCCTCGACAGCGTCATGAAGGCCGTCCCCGAGTCCCTCAAGGATACGTGGGAGGGCCCGCACTACCACGTCCACGGCTACGAGACCTTCTTCGTCGACAGCGGCAGGCTCTACCTCTACATCAACGGCCAGAGGGTCCTCTGCCAAAAGGGCGACATCGTCCACCTGCAGGCGGGTCAGGGACACGGCTTCAAGTACCTCGAGGACACGAAGTGGCGCGGCACTTACCACGACCTGATGAAGTATCCCGAGGGCGAGGACGTCGCGCGCGTCAAGCAGTATATGCCTGAGCTCGCGAGCGACCCGGAGCTGACCGCCCTCGCGCCGCAGGGCGAGATGGACACCGTCATCCGCGAGCCCCTCGTCTGGGAAGACGCGCCGGCCGAGAAGTGCCTTGCCGTCAAGCACGTCGACCGCCCGCACGCCAGATACGAGTTCCCCGGCGTGAGCATGCGCGTCATCGTCGAGCGCTGGGAAAACGGCGGGATGAAGGAAATGGTCTGCGCGGTCGCCGAGCCGGGCTTCACGGCCGAGTGGGTCAAATATCCCCCGCTGCGCGAGCTGTTCTACGTCCGTAAGGGCAAGGTAAAGTTCAAGGTCTTCAACGAGGAGTTCATCGCCGACGACGAGTGCGTGGTCGACATCCCGCGCTTCGCGCCGCACTCCATGGAGGTCCTCGAGCACTCCGAGATATACGACATGGGCGGGCAGAGCTGGTGGTCGATGTTTTTCCAGTGCCTGCAATCGATAAAGGTCCGCAACCCCGACCGCTACACCGAGGAGAACGTCGAGGCGCTCAAAAAGAAATTCAAGATCCAAATAAAGAGCATCGGCATGAAATAAACGCCGCATAAAGCAAGGCCCTCCCGCACCCCGGGAGGGCCTTTCCTTTTTAAGCCTTCCCCCTACGGGGGGAAGATGACGCCGCAGACGCCGGATGAGGCGGACCGCTACCTCCTCGCCGGCGGGAAGCGCGTAGGGAGCGGCGCCCTCGCCGCTCCGCTCCCCCCCCCCTCCGACATATTATCTATCCCCGCGCCGTCGCTCCGCGTTTTTTTCATCATAAACGCCTATGGTTTTTTGCCTCGCCTCTTTGTATAATGGTTTTAGTGAGTATAGCCGAAACCTCATTTTACCAAAGGAGACGACGACCATGAACATGGACCTCTGGATACGCCAGTCGATCGCGACCCCGCTGAAAAAAGCCATGCCGCTCCTGTCCTACCCCGCGGTGCAGCAGCTCTTCATCTCCGTCGAGCAGCTGCTCAAGTCCTCCACGGAGATGGCGCTCGGCGTGCGCCTCATAGCCGACCGCTACGACATGCCCTTCGCCACGACCTACATGGACCTCTCCGTCGAGGCCGAGGCCTTCGGAGCCCACTGCACGTACCACGCCGACGACATCCCGACCATCACGGGCCAGCTCGTCTCGAACCAGGAGGAAGCCGACGCGCTCGTCGTGCCCGAGGTCGGCGCGGGCAGGACGGGCAAGAACATCCGCGCGCTCACCAAGGCGATGATACTCGTCAACGACCGCCCCGTTTTCGCCAACTGCACGGGCCCCTTCTCGCTGGCGGGCCGCCTCATGGACGTCAACGAGATACTCCTGCTGACCTACGAGGAGCCCGAGCTCGTACACTCCGTCCTTGAAAAATGCACGGAGTTCCTCATCAAATACATCGGCGCGCTCAAGGCCGCCGGCGCCAACGGCGTCATCATGGCCGAGCCCCTCGCGGGCCTCATGTCCGTCGGCCCGATGAAGGAATTCTCCTCGGACTACATCAAGCGCATCATCGACGAGCTGCAGGACCGCGACTTCGTCTTCTGCTACCATAACTGCTCCAACGCCATCGAGAAGAAGGTCGACTCCGTCCTCGCGACGGGCGCGAGAATGTTCCACTTCGGCGATCAGGCCGACATGTGGCAGCTTCTCGAGACCATGCCGGACAACGTCATCGTCATGGGCAATATAAGCCCCTCGGCGGTCTTCATGTGCGACAGCACGGACAAGATGGCGCTCGACACGCAGACGCTGCTGCGCAAGTGCATGATCCACGACAACTTCATGATCTCCTCCGGCTGCGACATCCCCGCGAAGACGCCCATACAGAACGTCGACAAGTTCTTCGAGGTCATCAATCTCGGCTACCACAAGATGCGCCTCTGGAACCTCATCAGCTGAGCGTTCTCCGCAAGCCGTACTCCGGGTATTGACATTATCTCCGGAATATGTTATTTTACCAATAGAGCCATACATACTCGAGCCAGAAGGCAATTTGAGCCCGCTCCTCTCGAGCCATGTATCGGCTCTATTGTTTTCCCCGGAAGTTAAAAAAAGCCCGCTCCATCCCGGAGCGGGCTTTTTACATATTTGAGCCTTCCCCCTTCGGGGTAGCGAAGCGGCGCCGCGGTAGTGAATGACATGCCGGTGGCATGTCAGAGCCGCGGCGTGACCGAGCCGCAGCGAGACAGGTGGGTGAGCGAAGCGAACCCGGATGAGGGGCGATACGCGGCGGGGCGAGGGCGCCCCGCCCTACGCGCTCCCCGCAAGTGCCGTGCAGCGATAATGCGCGTAGGGAGCGACGCCCTCGTCGCTCCCTTTATTCTTTCTTCAGTCTTCAGTATTCATTTGCCTTCCGGCCGCTCATTCCGGGACTCTTTCCTCCCTCGGGATAAAGCCCATCTGCGGGACGACGACGCCGTTATCCTCGCTGAAGAGGTAGCGCAGACCGTCGGGCGTGTATTTGCTCCAGGACGCGCCCCAGTGCGACTCGCGGCTGTCGATGACGAGGCAGAGACGCTTCGCGTCTATCTTCAGGCTGTCCTTTATGCGGCGGTAGACCGTCATCGCCGCGGGGGCTATCGTGACGTCGAAGGTCTGGTCGCCCGAGTACATATAGATACGCACGTCCGCAAGCCGTGCCGGGTCGTAGGCGTCGATGAGCTCGAGGCAGTCCTCGTGGAGTATGTCGAGCCCCGGCGAGAGGACGAGCGAGCGCCCGAAGACGTCCGGGTCGCGCAGGGTCATATAGAGCGACATCAGGCCGCCCATCGAGGCGCCGCCTATGCCGGTGTGCGCGGCGTCGGGAAGCGTCGTGAAGTTCGCGTCTATGACGGGCTTTAGCGTATCGCGGACGAAATCCGCGTAGTACCCGCCGAGCGCGACGACCGGCGGCATGCCGGGCGCGCGCGGGATGCGGTGGGCGGGGTTGCGCTTATAGGGCGGGAGCAGCTCGCAGGCGCGGTCGTCGGACGTGTCGATGCCGACGACGATGCAGTGCAGCTCCTCCGGCAGCTCGCTCACGCGCTTGTCGCACTCCCACGAGCCCATGCCCGCGGGCGAGTCCTGCGGCGGGAAGACCATGTTCCCGTCGTGCATATAGAGCACGGGAAAGCGCCGCACGCCGTCGTACTCCTCCGGTAGCCAGACGCGGATCGTGCGCATGCGCCCGTCGGGGATGGGATGCATCGCGATCTCGAACGTGAGCAGCCTCCCGCGCGATACGAGCTCGGGCCGCTCGGTAAACGTTATTGCCATATTCGCCGCTCCCTTCGTCCTGAATTATTCATTATTCATTCTTCAGTCTTCAGTATTAATTATATCTCCACCGTGCCCTCGTAGCACTTGACGGCGCTGCCGGTCAGATAGACGCTCTTTCCGGTGGAAGCGACGATCTCCCTGAAGGTGTCGAATACTCCGGGATCGGTCAGGATCCTCGGGTTGCCCCAGGCGGAATGGTCGCCGCCGTTGGAGCCGAGGTCGTCGGTTTTGAGCGTCAGCGTTTTCGTTCCCTGCGGAACGGTGACGAAGATCTCCTCGGCTTTGTCGTTATAGCCGAAGGTGCCGCTTTCGTAGAGCTTCACGCCGTCCGCCCAGACCGAGAAAGCGATCGACGTGGAAGCGGATGCGGA
>JAFZAM010000222.1 GCA_017557265.1 Oscillospiraceae bacterium
GCGAAGGGGATGCCGCGGAAGATGGTCTGTGTCGGGTTGCCGGCGGGCACGCCGCGGAAGCTGCCCTGCTCGGTCGTAACTATGCGGTCATAGGGATCCATATCCTTATTCCTTTCATGTCAAATTCTTATGCGCTTATTATACATCAACTTGCCCGCCGCCGCAACAACAAAGGCTTCCCCTTGAGGGGAAGCCGGCACGGCGAAGCCGTGACTGATGAGGTGGACCGCTACCGCCAAGCCGCGTAGGGCGGGGCGCCCTCGCCCCGCCGTTTTTTGCAGAGAGCCCGGTCCGAGCGGAGCGACGAGGGCGTCGCTCCCTACGCGCTCCTCCGCAAAAAAAGAGCTCCCTCGCTTGGAGGGAGCTCTTTCCGTTATCGCTTGCGCTTAAGCCTTGCTCAGATCAGCCGGCCGGGGTGATCTCGGCGTAGTTCCAGATGACGTCGCCGGTGGAGAGCATGATGACGTTCTTGACGTTGGGCTTGAGCATGTAGGGGTTGGTGTAGTAGTAGAGCGGGGCGACGCCGCCGGTGGACATGAGGATCTTCTCGGCCACGGCGCTCATATGGGCGCGCTCGGCGGGATCGGTGCAGGACTTGATGTCGCTGACGACCTTGTCGTAGGCGTCGGCCCAGGTCTGGTTGTCGGTGAGGCCCCAGTAGGCGCCGATGCCGGCGTCGGCGGTGACGGCGGAGGCGCGGGTGTAGTCGCCGATGTCACGGCCGAGACGCGGATAGTTGTTGCCGGAGGCGCTGATGAAGATCTCGAGGAAGTTCACGACGTCGTTGAAGTCGGCGATCCAGCCCATGCGGGCGGCCTCGGCGTCGCCGGCCTTCAGCTTCTGCTGGAGGGTCGACCAGGCCTCGGTGTTGATGGTGGCGGAGATGCCGAAGCTCTCCCAGGTAGCCTGGATGTACTGGATGATGAGGGCGTTCGCGCCGGAGTTGTTGAACGCGAAGTCGATGGCGGGCACGCCGGAGAACTTGATGTCGCCGCCCTCGATGGAGCCGGTGTAGTCATAGCCGAGGTCGATGAGGATCTTGCAGGCCTCGACCTGGTCCTCGGTGTACTTCTCGTTCTCGGCGGACGGGGTGTGCGTTCCGGTGTACCAGGTGCCGTAGTCGGCCACGGCGCGGACGTCGGAGTTGAGACCGTCGGCGAGGCCGGCGGGGAAGAAGCCGGTCGCGGCGACCTGGCCGCCCTTGGTGACGTCCTTGACGAGGGTCTCACGGTCGACGAGCATGCCGAGCGCGATACGGGCCTTGGACTGATCCTGGACGGAGAGCTGCTTGCCCTCGGGGCTGAGGTCCTTATGGACGTTGAAGAGGATGTAGTAGGTGCCGATGTAGTCGCCGATGATGAGCTCGCCGGGATAGGTGGCGTTCAGGCGGTCATACTCGGTCGGGTCGATGGAGTTGATGAAGTCGGCCGCGTTGGTCTCATAGGCGGCGAGGATGGCGACGTTGTCCTCGGAGAGGTAGCAGTTGACGCCGTCGAGCTTGACGTTGGCAGCGTTCCAGTAGTTGGGGTTCTTCTCGAAGGTGATGACGTCGTCGACCTTATAGGCGGTCATGCGGAACGCGCCCATGCCGATATACTTGGCGGGGTCGGTAGCCCAAGCGCCCTCGGGATCGACGGTGTTCTTGACCGGGTAGAAGGTCGGGAACGCGCACAGGTCGAGGAAGTAGGCGCAGGGATTGGGCAGGGTGACGACGATGGTGCCGGCGGCGTCGTCGGCGACGACGTTGAGCTCGCCCGTGCCGTAGCCGTCAATGACGTCGAAGAGGAAGCCGTAGTCGGCGCCGAGCTCCTCGGAGGCCGCGCGGTTCCACGCCCAGACCAGCTCGCTGGCCTTGAACTCGGAGCCGTCGGACCACTTCAGGCCCTTGCGGAGCGTGAAGGTGTAGACGGTGCCTTCGGCGTTGACTTCGTACTTCTCGGCGAGCTCGGGCATGAGCTTGGCTTCGCCGTTGACGTACTGATAGCCCATGAGGCCGGCGTGCGCCAGCTTAAGGACGTTGCTGCCGGACGAGGCGCTGTTGAGCGCGGGGTCGATGGACAGCGGGGTGCCGCCGCCGTAGAACACGTTGGCGATCTGCTTGGCCTCGGTCTTGGGGGTCTTCTGGCAGCCGGACATCAGTCCGACGACGGAGACGAGCATGACCACGGCCAGGATGATGGCAAGAGTCTTCTTCAAGATTTTTTCCTCCTTATTTGATAGCTTTTACAAAGTTCTTGCACACTACTGTATTGATACGCTGAACAGCGATATCGGATATGGATTATAGCAATATTGCGCCGTTTTGTCAACCTACGTTGTGGCAGGCGACGAGGTGGCCCGGAGAGACCTCGCGCAGGGCGGGGCAGCTCTCGGCGCACTCGGGCGTCGCGCGGGTGCAGCGCGTCCTGAAGGGGCAGCCGGAGGGCAGGTTCATCGGGCTCGGCACGTCGCCCTGGAGGACGATGCGCTTGTTCCGGCGCGCCTTGTCCGGGTCGGGGATGGGGACGGCGGAGAGCAGCGACGTCGTGTAGGGGTGGAGCGGGTGGCGGTGGAGCTCGTTTGACTCCGCGAGCTCGACCATGCGCCCGAGGTACATGACGGCTATCCTGTCGGAGATGTGCTTGACGACGGAGAGGTCGTGCGCGATGAAGAGATAGGTCAGGCCGAGCTTTTCCTGCAGCTCCTCGAGCATGTTGATGACCTGCGCCTGAATGGAGACGTCGAGCGCGGAGACGGGCTCGTCGCAGACGATGAACTCGGGATTCGAGGCGAGCGCGCGGGCTATGCCTATGCGCTGGCGCTGGCCGCCGGAGAACTCGTGGGCGTAGCGCGTGGCCTGCTCGCTGGAGAGGCCGACGGACTCGAGCAGCTCGTGGATGCGCTCGCTGCGCTCGGCCTTCGACGAGCAGAGCTTATGCACGTCTATCGGCTCGGCGACGATGTCCGCGACGGTCATGCGCGGATTGAGCGAGGAATACGGGTCCTGAAAGACGAGCTGGGCGCGGCGTCTGTACTCGCGGAGGGTCTTGCCCTTCTCTATTTTGACCCCGTCGAACCAGACCTCGCCGGCCGTGGGCTTGTAGAGGTGGAGCATCGTGCGGCCGACGGTCGTCTTGCCGCAGCCGGACTCGCCGACGAGGCCGAGGGTCTCGCCGCGGGCTATCGTGAAGGAGACGTCGTCGACGGCCTTGAGCCACGTCGTCTTGAGGAAGCCCGTCGTCACGGGGAAGTACTCCTTCAGGCCGCGCACGTCGACGAGTATGTCTTTTTCAGCCATTGTAAGCCACCTCCCCGTCCAGCGGGATGCGGACGATCTCGCCGTTTTCGTCGGTCTCTATGACGCCCTTTTCGAGGCCCTCCTTGATATTCATCCAGCAGGCGGAGATATGGGCGTCGTTAATGATGATCTCCTTGGGCTTTTCCGTCAGGCATATCTTCATCGCGCGCTCGCAGCGCGGCGCGAAGGCGCAGCCCTCGGGCATGTTGAGCATGTCGACGGGGGTGCCGCTGATGGGGACGAGCGGATTCTTTTCGTCGTTTTCGATGTTCGGTATGGAGCGGATGAGGCCCTTGGTGTACTCGTGGTGCGGGCGGTAGAATATCTGCGGGGCGGTGCCGCGCTCGGCGACGCGCCCGGCGTACATGACGATGACCTCGTCGCACATGCTGGCGATGACGCCCAGATCGTGCGTTATCATGATTATCGCCATGCCGAGCTTCTTCTGCAGGTCGCCCATGAGCTCGAGTATCTGCGCCTGTATCGTGACGTCGAGGGCGGTCGTCGGCTCGTCGGCTATGAGTATGTCGGGCTCGCAGGCGAGCGCCATGGCTATCATGACGCGCTGGCGCATGCCGCCGGAGAGCTCGAACGGGTACTGCTTGACGCGCTTGTGCGGCTCGTTGATGCCGACGAGCTCGAGCATCTCGATGGCGCGCTCCTCGGCCTGCTTCTTGTTGCGGTCGGTATGGAGCCTGATGGCCTCGCGGAGCTGGTTGCCGATGGTGAAGGTCGGGTTGAGGCTCGTCATCGGGTCCTGGAAGATGATGCTTATCTTGTTGCCGCGGATATGGCGTATCTTCTCCTCGCTCGCTCCGACGAGCTCCTCGCCGCGGAACTTGATGCTGCCGGACGTGATGCGCCCGGGGTAGGCGAGTATCTGGAGGATGGAATACGCGCTGACGCTCTTGCCGGAGCCGGACTCGCCGACTATGCCGAGCACCTTGCCCTCGTTGAGGTTGAAGGAGACGCCGTCGACGGCGTGCACCTCGCCGGAGGGGGTGAAGAACGTCGTGTGGAGGTCCTTGACGGACAGTAAAAGCTCGCTCATGCCGCCACCTCCTACGAACGGAGCTTCGGGTCAAAGGCGTCGCGGATGCCGTTCCCGAGCAGGTTGAAGGAGAGGACTATGAGGAATATCGAGAGCGCCGGATAGAGCAGCAGATAGGGGTAGCTGATGAGGCCCGTCCTCGCGTCGGACGCGAGCGAGCCGAGCGACGGCATCGGCATCGTGACGCCGAGGCCGAGGAAGGAGAGAAAGCTCTCGGTGAATATAGCGGAGGGGATCTGCAGCGCCGCCGTTATGATGATGACGGAGACGCAGTTGGGGATCATGTGCTTGCGGATTATCCTCGCGGGCGAGGCGCCGATGGCGCGCGAGGCGAGGACGTACTCCTGCTCCTTTATCGAGAGTATCTGGCCGCGCACCTGACGCGCCATGCCGACCCAGTAGAGCAGGCCGAAGACCGTGAAGATGCTGACCATGCCCGCGCCGAGCTTGGCGATGATGACGCTCGAGGAGTCGCGGACCATGTCGCGTATGGCGACCGAGAGCAGGATGATTATCAGCACGTCGGGCAGCGAGTATATGACGTCGACGATGCGCATCATGATAAGGTCGACCTTGCCCCCGAAGTAGCCCGATATCGAGCCGTATATTATTCCTATTATAATGACTATGACCGCGGCGAGGATGCCGACGGCGAGTGATATGCGCGTCCCGTAGATGACTCGGATGGCGTAGTCGCGGCCGAGCGCGTCCGTCCCGAGTATGTGCGGGAAGACCTTTTCCCCGGCCTCGCGGCGCGCGATCTCGGCGGCGGAATACTGCATCGGGCGCAGGTACTGCCGCTCGGTGTCGGTGCTCGAATAGGTGTAGGGGTAGACGAGCGGGCCGATGAAGGCGATGAGGATGATGACGATGATGATGCCGAGGCAGACCATCGCTATCTTGTTCTTGCGCAGGCGGCGCATCGCGTCCTTCATATAGGACACGGACTCGCGCATCTGCACCTGCTGGGCCTTTTCCTCCTCGGTGGCGGGCTCGAACTTGGCGGGGTCGAGCTGAAGGCTCAGGAAATTCTTTTTGGGTCTGTCCAAACTTCGCGCCCTCCTTTCAGCTCAGATCGATGCGCGGATCGACGACCTTGTAGAGGACGTCGCTGATGAAGTTCATGACGATTATCATGAAGGCGAGGAAGATCGTGACGCCCATGATCATCATGTAGTCCGTCCTGAGCATGCTGTTGACGAAGAGGCGGCCGAGGCCGGGGACGGAGAAGATGTTCTCGACGACCATCGAGCCCGTCAGAATATAGGCCATCATGGGGCCGGCGTAGGTGATGACGGGGCTGAGCGCGTTGCGCAGGGCGTGCTTGAAGATTATCCTGCCGTTTTTAAGGCCCTTGGCGCGCGCCGTGCGGACGTAGTCCTGCCCGAGGACGTCGAGCATCGACGAGCGGCAAAGGCGCGTAATATACGCCATCGGGTACAGACTCAGCGAAAGTATCGGCAGCAGCAGGCCGCCCGGATCGGTCGCGCGCGAGGGCAGCAGGCCGAGCTTTAGCACGAAGACGAGCAGCAGCAGCGTCGCCGCGACGAAGCTCGGCAGCGACACCAGCGCCGTCGTTATGACCTGGATGATCTTGTCCGCGAGCTTGCCGCGCCGCAGCGCCGATATGGAGCCGAGCACGATGCCCGCGACTATGGCGAGTATGCCGGCCGAGAAGCCTATGCGGGCCGAGTAGGCGAAACCTCCCTTCACAAGGTCGAAGACGGTGCTTCCGACCCACGCGGTCGACAGGCCGAAGTCGAGCTTGCAGATGTTCTTCAGGTAGTTGAGGAACTGCACCCCGACGGGCTTGTCGAAGCCGTACTTGGCCTCGAGGGCGGCTATCGTCGCGTCCGACTTCGCCTTCTCGGAGGAGAAGGGCGAGGCGGGTATGGCGTGCATGACGAAGAACGTGATCGAGACGACGATCAGTATCGTCAGTATCGCCAGCAGCAGCCGCTTGACGATGTATAATGCGAATTTTGAGTTCATGGGCATACGGCCTTTCAAAACGCCGCTCCGCGGCGCGGAGATATAAATATAAATAAAGGTATTCAGTAGTTTAACACGCTAAATTGCATATGTCAACCTCGCGCCCCGCCGCACCCCGGCCCCGGGCGGCGCCGATATGAATAATAATGAGTATTCACGGCCGCAACGCGCATAAAGAGGCGGGGCTTTTCATTTTTGAAAAGCCCCGCGCAGTTATTTATTCATTATTTTCTTTTCGGGCTGTGATCCTCGTGCGTCTTCCAGACGACCTCGACCCCGCGCTCCTCGAGCCGGCGGGCGTTTTCCTCCATGGTCGGGCAGCGCGCCCCGCCCATCCGGGCGCAGACGCCTATGTGGACGGCCTCCGTCCCCACGGCGACGAGCCTTTCGAGCTTTTCGCGCATCCCCCGGTCCCCGTCCTCCCGTCTCCCCTCGCGTAGGGAGCGATGCCCTCATCGCTCCGCCTTCAGTCTTCATTAAATTATAAGAAAGCTCCGGCAGCGCCCTTGCGGGTACTGCCGGAGCATTTCGTTATTTTCTATGCCGGGGTGGACTTGAGGCTTATTCCTCGTCCTCTTTTTTCTTTTTGCGGCCGAGGAACATGATCGCCAGTCCGGCGAGGGACAGTCCGCTCAGTCCGGCCCAGACCGGGATGTTGGACTCGTCGCCCGTAAGCGGCGCGCCGTAGAGCGGCGGCTCGTCGTCCTCGATCTCGCCGTAGAGAGGCGGCTCCTCATCCTCGAACTCTTCGTCCTTCGTGTTCGTGATCACGAAGCCCGCAGCGGCGCTGCCGCTGTAGCTCGGGGTGTAGCCCTCGGGAACGTCCTCGGATACCGTGTACGCGATCTCATTGCCCTCGGCATTGAGCTTGTCGAGGCCGGTCCACGTGTACTTCCAGCCGTTGGACTCGCTCAGCTCCGCGCTCTTGCCCGTGTCGGCGCCGTCGGCAAGCAGATGCACCGTCACGCTCGCGGGATGATCGCCCTCGTCTGCCCAGACCTTCTCCACGCTCACGGAGACCGTCTCGGGATCGGGAGTCGGGGTCGGCGTCGGGGTGGGAGTCGGGGTCGGCGGAGGCGGCGGCGGAGGCGGAATGAGCGTATTCGTTACTGTCAGTAGGGTCGCCATATCGCCGCTGTAGCTTACAGTGTAGTGCTCGTCGGCATTGATCTCTTCGACCGTATACACGATTTCGTGGTTGGTCGCGTCGAACTTCAGCAGCCCGGTGAACGTGTACGTCCAGCTGTTGCCTTCGTTCAGTTCAGCGGTCTTGCCGGTCTCCATATTGTCGGCAAGCAGGCGTACCGTGACGCTCGTCGGACGGTACCAGCTCAGATACTCGTCGTCCCAGACCTTCTCAACGGAGACGTTCCTGAGGATGATCTCGTTATTGATCACGTAGCCGGTCATGTCGCCGGTCACGCCCGTCATGGTGTAGCCGTTCGGCACGTCCTCGATGACCGTGTACTCAATGTCGTTTCCGTCAGATCCGACCTTGACCAGATTCTCAAAGACGCCCTTCCAGTTGTTATCCGCGTTCAGGATCAGAGATTTGTCCGTCGGGTTGCCGTTGGCCTTCAGATAGACCGTGATGCTCTCCGGACGGATGCCGTAGGAGTTGCCGTTGTCGATCCAGTTCTTCTCGACCGGTACGTTGACGACCTTGAGCGTATTCGTGACCGTCACGCCTGCGGTCGGATTGTCGTTGCCGACGATGGCGACCGTGTAGCCGACCACGCTGAGCTCCCGGATGGTGTACTCGATTGCAGTGTTAACCGCGTCGGTCGCGCCCGCGGCGTACTTCGGCAGGTCGGTGAACGAGCCGGTCCAGCTGTTGTCCGCGTTCAGCTCAATGGTCTTGCCCGTCGTAGCGCCGCCCGCGAGGAGCTCGATGGTAACGCTCTGGGGTCTCGTGCCGTTGGCGTTCTCAAAGTCTTTCCAGACCTTGGTCACCGGGATGCTGACGGTCTCGTAGCTGTTGGCGAAGTTGAGGTTGCTGACGGTCGTGCCCTCGATGGCCGCGCCGTCGACGGTGACCGTCGCGACGAGGTTGCCGGAGCCCGGATTCGTCACGGTAACGACGACCGTGTAGCTCTTCGTCGTGTAGACGATGCCGGTCTCGGTGCCGACGGACTCGGTCACGGTGTAGGTATAGGTGCCTACCGTGTCATAGGTGATGTCGCTGAAGGTGATCGCGCCGCCCGCCGCGTTGGTGACGGTCTCGTTGACGCCCTCGCCGTTCAGCGTGAAGCTGAACTGCTCAGCCGCGATGTCCTTGCCGCTCAGCGTCTTGACGCCGCCGAACTTGACGGTCACGGGCTGCGCCTCGTAGCTGTTGGAGAAGTTGAGATTGCTGACTATCGTGCCGTCAACAGGCGTTCCGTTGACGGTGACCGTCGCCGCGAGGCTGCCGGTGCCCGGATTCGTCACGTTCACGACGACCGTATACGTCGTGCTGTCATACGTCACGCCGCCCGCGCTGCCCGCGGTCTCGGCGACCGTGTAAGTGTACGTGCCGACGGTGTCGTAGCTGATGCTGCCGAAGTCGATGCTGCCGCC
>JAFZAM010000018.1 GCA_017557265.1 Oscillospiraceae bacterium
AGCGCTGTGCAGATCTCCTGCACAGCGCTCTTTTTCTTATTGTCATTTAAGCTTGATGGTCTTCCATTTGCCCTGCAGGTATCTTCCGTAGATGCCGAGTGCGCGGAGGATCTGGTCGGCGATGACGGCGATCCAAGCTCCGAAGAGCCCGAGGTGCAGGACGTTGACGGTGAGGTAGACGAGCGAGAGGCGCACGATGACGACCGTGAAGAGAACGATGATCGCCTGTACCCTTGTGTCGCCCGCGCCGCGGAGTATGCCGCCGACGACGAACTGCGTCGACTGAAACGGCTGCATTATCGCGACGAAGATCATGACCTTGGTCGCAAGCTGCAGAACGTCTTCGTCCACGCGATAGAAGGTCGTTAGTATACCTCTTGCGAATATCAGCAGGAGAATGCCGATAACGATCGAGCAGTACATGGATATCCGCCTGCACCGAAGTCCGTAATGCTCGGCCATATCGAGGCGCTTTCTGCCGAGGCTCTGCCCGACGAGCGAGGTCGCGGATACCGCGAAGCCCTGCCCGATGTTGATGGAGAGGTTCTGGATGTTGATGCAGATGTTGTGCGCGTCGGAGCTGGCTTCGCCGAGCGAGAAGACCGTGCGTCCGAAAAGAATGTACCCGAGGCGCATGAAGAGCTGCTCGACCATAGCCGGAGCGCCGACCTTGACGATATTGAGGACGACGTCCTTATCGAACTTGAAGGCGTTGCGCAGGCTCAGTCTGAGATAGAATTTACCGCTGATGATGCATATAAAGGCTATTATCGTCGCGACGGTCTGACCTATCGCCGTTGCGATGGAAGCGCCGACGACGCCCATGGCGGGAGCGCCGAGCTTGCCGTTAATGAGTATCCAGTTGAATATGACGTTCACGACGTTCGCTATGACGTTGTAGAACATACATGGCTTCGAGTTTCCCGTACCTCGCAGCGCCGCCGTTATACATACGCTCCACACCGCGACCGGCAGCGTTATCATCTGGATGCGCATGTATTTTGTTCCGAGATCGACGACTTCGGCCGAGCTGCCGCCGTTGGACATGAACGTAATTAGGTTGCGCGAAAAAGTCGACCCGAAGATCATTCCGAGAACGGCAATGAACGTCGCTATCATCAGTGCCTGACGCAGGATGGAATTGGCCTTTGTCTGGTCGTGCGCTCCGCGGGCGCGGGCTATCGTCGCCGTCGCGCCGGTATTGAGCGCCATGACGGCCGTCATGATGAGCATCCTCGGCTGCATCGTGAGGCTGACGGCCGTGACCGCGCCTGTGCCGCAGCCGCTCACCATCATCGTGTCCGCCATGGACACGAAAGAGGTCAGGAAAAGCTCGGCCAGAGAAGGCCACGCTATGCGCAGGACATCTCTGTAAAGAGCCTTCGATTCGACGGTCTCGGGAAGCTGTCTTCGTTCTTTCCGGGTTTTCTTTTTATCTAATTCGATATCTTCGTCCGTTCCGAAGGGGAGGGTGTCGAGCGTTGTATTGATGCCGGCTACCTTTTCTTCGCGGACGGCGGCTTCGCTGTTTGCCATCAGCCGTATGCTCCTTAGAAGGCGGGACGCCCCGCCTGAAAATGCTTTATATTTTGTTTTATTATATCATAAGGCGCTTATCATCTCAATTGCAATTTACAATTTTCTACAGAAAGACCCGGAGCGGCGAAGCGCTCCGGGTCATATTCATCTTTCGAGAAATCTTGCGAGGAAATCGCGCGTTTCCTGCTTTTGCGGATGGACGAATATATCGTCCGAACTGCCCTCCTCGCATATAACGCCGTTCTGCATAAATACTACGTGCGTCGAGACGTCCTTTGCAAAGGCCATTTCGTGCGTCACGACAAGCATCGTCAGGCCTTCGGCAGCGAGCTTTCTCATGACTGAGAGCACCTCGCCGACCATCTGCGGATCGAGCGCGCTGGTAGGCTCGTCGAAAAGCAGTATCTCGGGCGTCATCGAGAGAGCGCGGGCGATCGCGACGCGCTGCTTCTGACCGCCGGATATCTGCTTGGGCTTGGCCTTTATATAGGGCGACATGCCGACCTTGTCGAGAAACTCGAGCGCTATCTGCTCGGCCTCCGCCTTAGTGCGCTTGAGGACGCTGCGCTGGCCGATGATGCAGTTTTCGAGGACGGTCATGTTATTGAATAGGTTGAAGTTCTGGAACACCATGCCGACCTTCGCGCGGTAAGCGGGGACGTCGAAGCCCTGGCGCATGATGTCCTCGCCGTGGAAGAGGATATTGCCGCTTGAGGGCGTTTCGAGCATATTGATGCACCGCAGGAGGGTCGATTTTCCGCTGCCCGAGGCGCCTATGATGCAGGTGACGTCCTTGGGCCTTACGGAAAAATCTATATTGGAGAGAACGAGGTTGTCTCCGAAGCTTTTCGCAAGATGGCTTACTTCAAGAATAGGGGAGTCCATATCACTTCATCCTCCTGTTCTTAAAAGGATAATTCGCCATGCCGCTCGTGTAGGCGAGCGTATCAGTAGTGGCGAGATCGTAGCTCTCCGGCCCGTCCATTTTGCTCTCGATGAGCCTGAGGACTCTCGAGCATATAAACGTCATGATGAAGTAGACTATCAGGACGATAGTGAAGGCCTCGAAATACGTGTAGTACGCGCCGGCGACGGACTTGGCGCGGGAGAAAAGCTCCGTGACGCCTATGGCGAAGAGAACACAAGTATCTTTGATGTTGATGATGAGGTTGTTGCCGATCTGCGGCATGATGTTTCGAAGCGCCTGCGGCAGAATGACGTATACCATCGTCTGAAAATGCGTCATGCCGATGGACTGCGCGCCCTCCGTCTGACCTTCGTCAATGGAGAGTATGCCGCCGCGGACGGTCTCGGCCATATATGCGCCGGTGTTTATCGAGACGATGAAAAACGCCGCGAACATGTAGTCGAGGTTAATTTTGAAGAGGGTAGAGAAGCCGTAGTAGATGAACATCGCCTGAACGAGCATCGGCGTACCGCGGAAGACCTCGACGTAAGCGAGAAGAATGTAATTGACGATCTTCATCACTATCCGCTTTACGAGCGGATCCGTCTTCTTGACGGGTATCGTCTGGATGATGCCGATAATGAAACCAATAACGAGTCCGAAAAACGTACCGACGAGCGCGATAAGAAACGTATATCCCGCGCCTGAAACGTAAGACTTTCCGAACGTCTTGAGAAGGAATACGACCCGCTCAAAGAAATTCATCTGAGAGATAGACAATGTCTTCAACTCCCCGCTTAAAAGTGCCGGGGGCGGGTCGACCGCCCCCGGATGATCAGATCAAATAGGCTCAGGCAGAAAGCGGCTGAACGGAAATGGCCTCGTTCATCATGCGCTCGAAGTCCTCGACCGTGAGCTCAGCAAGAACGCCGTTGATGGCGTTGAGGAGCTCGGTGTTGCCCTTCTTGAGGGAGATACCGATATTGATCTCCTCTTCGGAGACGACGAAGTTATCGTCCTGGCCCGTGAAATCGAGAGTCATCATGTCGGGATAGGCTATGCAGGCCGCCATGGCGGTCGGCGCGTCCGTCACTATGAGGTTGACTCTGTCGGCCTCAAGCGCGGTCAGCATGGCCGGAGCAGACTCCATGGCGGGCTGGATGTCGGCGCCCTCTATCTGCGGCAGGCAAACGTCGTACCAGACGGTGTTCATCTGGGAGGTGCACTTTGCGCCCGCGAGGTCGGAGAGGCCCTTCGCGCCCGCGAAAACGCCGTCCTTCTTTGTCAGCGCGACGATGGAGGCGTAGTAGTACGGCGTCGTGAAGTCGACCATTTCGAGGCGCTCGGAGGTGATGGACTGACCCGCGATGACGCAGTCGACGGTCCCGCTCTGCACGGCCATGACGAGGGAATCCCAGTCGAGCTTGACTATCTTGAGGTCGTAGCCGAGCTTCTCGGCGATGAGCTTGGCCATCATGACGTCGTATCCGTAGGCGAACTCGTTGCTGTCGGCGATGGGAACGGCTCCGTTGGCATCGTTGCCCTGCGTCCAGTTATAGGGGGCGTAGCCGCATTCCATTGCGACTGAAAGAGTCTTTTTGCCGGTCTCTGCGGGCTGCTTCGCGGCGCAGGCGGCGAACGAGAAGAGGATCGCAAGAGCGGCTATAACGGCAAGAATGCGTTTCATGATAATATACCTTCTTTTTTTCGGGATTTGCATGTAAAACCGAATATTTATACATACATTATTGATTTAGTACTATAAAGCAAGCTTCGGCAAAAGTCAACACTTTTTTTGCTTTTGAAACAAATTGACATTTATAGTCAAAAAGAAAAGCCCCCGGAAGTCCGGAGGCTTTTGATAATTGATGTATATTTATGCTTTGGGGCCCGCGTCGATGATGCTCCGAGGCATATTCCTGTACTTTTTGAAGTTATCGGCGAATTTGCCCGCGAGCTCGCGCGCTGTCTTCTCATATTCGGTCTTGTCGGCCCACATCTGTCTTTGATCGAGGAATTCCGACGGAACGTTCGGGCAGGAGACCGGGACCATGACGCCGAATACGGGATCGGGCTTGAACTCGCCTTTGTCGAGCTCGCCGTTTAGCGCGGCGGTGACCATGGCGCGGGTGTATTTAAGTTTCATCCTGCTGCCGACGCCGTATTTGCCGCCGGCCCAGCCGGTGTTTACGAGATAGACGGAGGTGCCGTACTTGGAGATGCGCTCGCCGAGCATTGCGGCGTATTTTGCCGGGTCGAGAGGAAGGAACGGCGCTCCGAAGCAGGTCGAGAACGTCGTCTGAGGCTCGATGATGCCGCGCTCCGTTCCGGCGAGCTTGGAGGTATAGCCGGAGACGAAGTGATACATGGCCTGCTCGGGAGTGAGCTTGGATATCGGCGGGATGACTCCGAAGGCGTCGGCGGTCAGAAATACGACTGCCTTAGGCTGGCCGGCGACGCCGAGAATGACGCAGTTGGGGATATGGTCGACGGGGTATCCGACGCGCGTGTTCTCGGTCAGAGAGGCGTCTGCGAAGTCAAATTCGCGCGTCACGGGGTCCATTATGACGTTTTCGACGAGGGAGCCGAACTTAATGGCGTTCCATATCTGCGGCTCGTTCTCCTTCGAGAGATTGATGCACTTTGCGTAGCAGCCTCCCTCGATGTTGAATACGCCCTCGTCGCACCAGGCGTGCTCGTCGTCGCCGATGAGCATGCGCTCGGGGTCGGCGGAGAGCGTGGTCTTGCCCGTCCCGGAGAGTCCGAAGAAGACGGCAACGTCGCCGGCTTTGCCGACGTTAGCCGAGCAGTGCATCGTAAATATGCCCTGCATGGGCAGAATGAAATTCATGACGGAAAAGACGCTCTTTTTTATCTCGCCCGCGTACTGGCTGCCGGCGATGATGACTATGCGCCTGGAGAAGTTTATGATTATCGCGGCCTCACTGTTGACATGGTCGGTCTCGGGGACGCATTTGAAGCCCGGCGCTGCAATGAAAGTAAAGCCGGGCGCGAAGCTCTCGAGCTGCTCCGCGGTCGGACGGACGAGGAGCTGATGGATGAAGAGATTCTGGCTCGCGAGCTCGTTTACCACGCGGACGGGGAGATGATATTTTTCGTTTGCGCCGGCAAAACCGTCGAAAATGAACACGTCGCGCTGCTGAAGATAAGCGCAGATGCGGTCGAATATTCGGTCGAAAACATCCTCCGAAACGGGGACGTTCACGCTGCCCCAGTCGATGAGGTCGTGCACGTCGGGAGTATCGACGACGAAGCGGTCGTTAGGGGATCGGCCGGTGTAGGCGCCGGTCGTAACGACGAGCGCGCCGGAATTGGAGAGCGTGCCCTCTCCGCGTGCGAGCGCGTGCTCGACGAGAGCCGCGGGCTCAAGGTTGCGGTACACGGCTTTCGGGGCGATTATGCCGAGTTTTTCGACGTATGCCTTGATATCTTCCATGATTTAGCTCCTTTCAGAAGCACAAGAAAATAAAGCGTCTCCGCCTGCTTTCAGCATACCTCTTTTACCTTTCGTTGTCAATCTCGCGAGGGTTGGTATCTGAGCCGAATAGTATTGACTTGATGGGCTGGCTATCATATAATCATGGAGCCGTATGCGGGCATGATGGAATTGGCAGACATGTAGGATTTAGGTTCCTATGGAGCGATCCGTTGGGGTTCAAGTCCCCATGCCCGCACCATTCCGCCGCGGGCTGAATCAGCCCGCGGCGTTTTCAAATTACGGCTTTGCTCCGTCTTGAAATCAGCCGGATTTGACAATATAATATTGACGATGAGTTTCAGTTAGAATACTTCACAGAAAGCGAGAAAGTATCATGGACAGATTCCCTCTGCTTTTCAGACCGCTTAAGATCAACGACAAGTATACGATGAAAAACCGCATCGTATGCGCGCCCATGGCGTTCGCTCTCGTCGCTTGCGATCCCGATGCTGGGGAAAAGTCCTTCCGCAAGCTCGAGGCGCCCGCGAGAGGCGGAGACGCCATGGTGAGCGTAGGCGAGCTGGACGTCAACTTTACCGACGCGATACGCATCCCGCTGCCGCCTATAGACTTTACGGAGACGGAGGGCTACGCCGTCAGCCGTATAGGCGAATACGCTCGGAGAATAAAAAAGCACGGCGCGATAGCGCTCTGCGAGTTGAGCCATCCGGGAGCCGAAAAGATGCCCTTCGACGAGACTCAGGAGGCTATCGGTCCGAACGACGAAGTTAGGCCGAACGGAGTTCACGTCCGCGCCATGACTCCTGACGACATGCGAAGGATTGCCGGAGATTTCGTCACGTGCTCGCGCTTTGTAAAGAGCTGCGGCTTCGACGGAGTCGTCATCCACGGCGGACACGGCTTCATCTTCACGCAGTATTTATCATCCACGTATAATAAACGCACGGACGAATACGGCGGCAGCCTCGAAAACCGCGCGAGATTCCCGCTCCTCGTTCTCAGCGCTATCCGCGAGGCGATGGGCCCCGATTTCATTATCGAGCTGCGCCTGACCGGAGACGACGGCTACAAGGATTCCCGCCACGGGATAACGCCCGAGGAGACGGGCATGTTCGCACGGATGACGGAGGGCGTCGTCGACCTCATTCAGATATCCGCGGGAGTTTATTACGATTCCATCGAGACCCATCAGTTTACGTCCATGTTCGTTCCGCACGGGGTCAACTCGAGCATATCGGCCGTGGTAAAGCGCTATACGTCGCTTCCCGTCGGCGTGGTCGGCGGCATAAACTCGCCTGAAATGATGGAGAAGATGATAGAAAAGGGCGAGGCGGATTATATCGTACTCGGCCGCCAGAGCCTCGCCGATCCCGAGCTTGCGAACAAGGCCGTGCGCGGCGAGGAGGACCGCATACGCCGCTGCCTGCGCTGCTTCAAATGTTTCCCGGGTTCGCCTGAGGAGGGCTATACGGATCTTCCGTTCACGAGTAACGAGCTCGCGAAGATAGTCGGCTCCTGCACGGTCAATCCGCTCGCTAATCTGCCGTTCGATCCCGAGCTTCTGCCGACGGCTTCCGCGTCGAAGCGCGTGCTCGTCATCGGCGGCGGCGTCGCGGGAATGCAGGCGGCCCTGACCGCCTTCGACCGCGGGCATAAAGTCGTTCTCGCCGAAAAAAGCGGAAGTCTCGGAGGCCTGCTGTTTTTCACCGACGTCGACGTGGACAAGACCGACCTTCGCAATTTCAAAGACCTGATGATAAACGAAGTCAGGCGAAGGGATATAGACGTGCGGCTAAATACGGCCGTAACGGCCGAAAACCTGCCTGACTTCGACCCGGAATACGTTATCATAGCCACTGGTTCTCTCCCGACAGCCCCGAAGATACCGGGACTTGAGAACGCCGCGCAGTCGCTCGAAGCATACCGCGGAAATATCGTACCCGGAAAGCGCGTCCTCATGCTCGGCGGCGGCCTCGTCGGAGCTGAGCAGGGTCTTCATCTTGCGAAGACCGGGCACGACGTGACAGTCGTAGAGATGCTGCCGAGGATAGCCAACGAGGCATACGGAATGTACCGCGAGGCGCTCATGCTCGAACTCGAAAAGGCCGGAGTAAAGCTCCTCGCGAACACGAGATGTCTTGAAGTCGGCGACAAATGGCTCCGCGTCGAGCTGCCCGACGGGACCGAGACCGTGCTCGAAGGCGATACCGTTCTGTACGCTCTCGGCATGAAGTCCGTTCCTTGCGACGATCTAAGAAAAGCCGCGGGAGATGTCCCCGTCGACGTCATAGGCGACGCCGTCCAGCTGGCCAAGGTCGGCGAAGCTATCCGCGAAGGCTATATGGCGGCCGTAAGGATAGCGACCGAATTCGATTTCTAAGTAATACGTCGGACGAACCGGAAAGGAGGCGCGCTCATGGAACTGAAGCATGAATACGTATCTCTCGGCGGCGGAGCGCGCCCGACCTACGGCGGAAGTCAGATGCTCTCGCCGAGAAAGATAATCCAAAAGTGCGGCTGCGGGCCCGTCGCCGTCGCTGATATCCTTATTTATCTGCGGCGCAGCAGGGAGGGCTGCGACACTCCTCTCCTCAGAAGCATTCCCGCGTCCGGCCCTGCGGAGCGTCCGGTCTATTTCGATATGCTCAACAGGCTCTGCAGGCGCTACACGCCCGTGCTTTACCCCATCGGAACGAACGGGGTATTTCTCGCGGCCGGCATGAACGCATATTTCAGACGCAATAAGATACGTCTGCGCGCGACGTGGTGCTGGGGAATTAAAAAGCTGAGGCAGCGTATTGAAACCATGCTTGAAATCGACCTGCCGGTCATTCTCGCGATAGGGCCTAATTTTCCGTTCATGTCCTCGAACAAACACAAGGTCGCGCTATACGTCAAAGCGGGCGACCGAATGATCCAAAAGGCCAAGGTCAACGCGCATTACGTGACCGTAACGGGCATGGAAGGCGAGTGGCTCCGCGTCTCCTCGTGGGGCGCCGAGTTTTACATCAACATCGACGAATACGAGCGCTACGCCCGCAAACACAGCCTTCCGCTGTTTACGAACGTTATGCTCGTCAGGCAAAAATAAGGACCGTCACGGAAGGAGTGAGATCCGTGCTCAGAGATTGCG
>JAFZAM010000223.1 GCA_017557265.1 Oscillospiraceae bacterium
AACTGGTTCTGATACCACGCAAAAAAGCGCAAAAAAGCCGCTCCGTTCATCCGAACGGAGCGGCTTTTTTCTTGTCTTTTATTCGCCGAAGAACTTCTGGTGGACGGCCTTCATGGCGATGTCGCTGTCGGCCTCGTCGATGAGGACGCTGACCTTTATCTCGCTGGTCGAGATCATGCGGATGTTGACCTTCGCGTCGTAGAGCGCCTCGAACATCATGGCGGCGATGCCGGGGCTGTTTATCATACCGGCGCCGACGATGCTGAGCTTGCAGACCGTGTCGTCCATCGAGAGATTCTGGAAGCCTATCGCGTCGCGGTTATCCATGAGGGTCTTCATGGCGGCGTCGACGTCGCTCTGAGCGACGGTGAAGCTGATGTCCTTGGTGCTGTCGCGGCCTATCGACTGCAGGATGATGTCGACGTTTATCTTGGCCTTGGCCATGTCGCGGAATATCTTGAACGCGACGCCCGGCTCGTCCTTGAGGCCGACGAGGGCTATGCGCGCGATGTTGCTGTCCTTCGCTATGCCGCTTATTTTAGTCTCTTCCATTTTTACGACCTCCTTGACTTTTGTACCGGGTTTGCGCTCGTAGCTCGAGAGGACCTCGAGGTTGACGCCGTAGCGCCTTGCCATCTCGACGCTGCGGTTGTGCAGCACCTGTGCGCCGAGCGAGGCGAGCTCGAGCATTTCATCGTAGGTTATCTCCGCCAGCTGGTGAGCCGTCGGGACGAGGCGCGGGTCGGCCGTGAACACGCCGGTCACGTCCGTATATATCTGGCAGAGGTCCGCGTGCAGCTTCGCCGCTATGGCGACGGCCGTCGTGTCGGAGCCTCCGCGGCCGAGGGTCGTCACGTCGTCGAACTTGTTGACGCCCTGGAAACCGGCGACGAGGACGACGCGCTTGCGGTCGAGCTCGGCGCGGATGCGCTCGGTCGCGACGGACTTGATGCGCGCGGAGCTGTAGCTGCTGTCTGTGCGCATGCCTATCTGCCAACCCGTCAGCGACACGACGGGGACGTTCATGCGCTCGAGAGCCATCGCGCACAGCGCTATGGATATCTGCTCGCCGGTGCTCAGGAGCATATCCATCTCGCGCTTGGAGGGCGCGGGGTTTATCTCGTGCGCCTTGTCGATGAGGTCGTCGGTCGTGTCTCCCTGAGCGGAGAGGACGACGATGACGCTGTTGCCCGCGTCGTAGGTGTCCTTGATTATGCCCGCCACTCTGTTGATCTTCTCGGCGTCCGCGACGGAGGAGCCGCCGAATTTCTGAACGATAAGTGCCACTTGCTTATCTCCTCTTTCGGGTTTACTAATCGAGAACGCGGTACTTCACCGCGCCGGGGCCCGCGAGAGCCTCCATTTCGGCGGCGTCGTACTTTCCGTCCGTTATATAAGCGCCCTCGGCGAGCTTCATGCTGTCGGCTATCTCCGCGCCGCCGCGGACGTACCAGCGGCTCTTGAGGAGCTCGTGAGGCGTCACGGCGTCTTTCCCGCCGTCACCCCAGTCTACGTACTTTCTCGCGCGGAAGTGCTTGGCGGCGTCGATGACGTCGGCCACGACGGCGCTCGCCGTCGGGAGCTTGCCCGCGCCGCGCCCGTAGAACATGGTATCGCCGGTCGCGTTGCCGCGGACGACGATGCCGTTGAAGACGTCGCGGACCGTATTGAGCTGGTTGGTCGGCATGACGACGAAGGGCTCGACGCATATGGCCGCGCAATTCTTCCCCGTCCTCACGGCGCGGCCGATGAGCTTTATGACGGCCCTCGCCGGGGCGAGGATGGCGACGTCCTTCGCGTCGACCTCGGTGATGCCGCGGGTCGGGACCTGTTCGGGGTCTATCTGGCGGCCGAACGCGAGGTCGGAGAGGATGCATATCTTGCGGCAGGTGTCCCTGCCCTCGATGTCGGCGGCGGGGTTGGCCTCGGCATAGCCCTTGGCCTGCGCCTCCCTGAGCGCGTCGTCGAACTTCGCGCCGCCCTCGTACATGCGGGTGAGGATATAGTTCGTGGTGCCGTTGAGGATGCCGTATATCTCCTCTATCTCGTTGGCGGCGAGGCACTGGCTTATCGGGCGGAGGATGGGGATGCCGCCGCCGACGCTCGCCTCGAAGAGATAATTGAGGTTGCGCTCGCGCGCTATGGAGAGCAGCTCGTGCCCGTGAGCCGCGACGAGCTCCTTATTGGAGGTCACGACGTTCTTGCCGGCGAGCAGCGCCCTGCGCGTGAAGTCGAGGGCGACGCCCGTCCCGCCTATGGTCTCCACGACGATGCTCACGTCGGGGTCGTTCTCGATGATGGAGAAATCGTGGATGACGAGATCGGCAAAGGGGCTGTCGGGGAAATCCCTGACGTCGAGGATGTACTTGACGGCGATCTCCGCGGCGGCGCTGGCGGCTATCTTTTCATGGTTCGTGGCCATGAGCTCGACGACGCCGGAGCCGACCGTTCCGAAGCCCATAACGGCAACATTGATCATTTCTTATCCCAACCTTTTCCAGGCTTTTTTCGTTCGTTTTGTCGCTTCAGCCTGATGAATAAATATACTAACACACAATTCGAGTCAACGCAATACCGAATTAAAGTTTTCTCAGCAGCTTTTGAGCCGCCTCCTCGAGGCAGACGCAGAAATACTCGGCCTCGTCCATGGTCGTAAACTCCGAAAAGCTCGCGCGTATGCTCCCGTCGACGATCTCGGGAGGCAGGCGCATCGCCTCGAGCACGTGGCTGCGGCGGCCCTTCGCGCAGGCGCTGCCGCGCGAGACGTACACGCCGCGCTCGCTGAGGAAGTTCATTATCGTCTCGGAGCGGTACCCGGGGAGCGAGAGGCAGAGGATATGCTCGGAGCCGCCGCCTATGACGACAGCCTCCGGCAGCGTCTTCGCGAGGCGGTCGACGATATAGGCGCGTATGGCGGGGTCGACCTTTCCCGCGGCCTTGACCGCGGCCGCGAAGCCCGCTATGGCGGGGACGTTCTCCGTCCCGCTGCGAAGGCCCTTCTCCTGCCCGCCGCCGAAGATGAGCGGCTTTACGTTCGTTCCCTTTTTGACGTAGAGCGCGCCGACGCCCTTCGGCCCGTGTATCTTATGGGAGCTGACGCTTATGAGGTCCGCCCCGAGCGCCGGGGCGCGCAGCGGCTGCTTCATAAACGCCTGCACGGCGTCGGTATGCAGGAGGGCGCGGGAGCCCTTTATGAGGCGCGCTATCTCGGAGACGGGATAGACGCTGCCCGTCTCGTTGTTTACCGTCATGACGGAGACCAGCGCCGTGTCCTCGCGGATGGCGGCGGCGACCTTCTCTGCGGAGACGCTCCCGTCGCGCTCCGGGGCGACGAGCGTGATCTCCCAGCCCTGCCCGGACATGGCCTTGAGCTTTTCGAGCACGGCCTCGTGCTCGACGGCGGTCGAGACTATGTGCCTTCCGCGGCGAGAATACGCCGCCGAGAGAGCGAGGTTGTCGGCCTCGGTGCCGCCGGAGACGAAGTAAACTTCCCCCGGCTGCGCTCCGAGCGCGGAGGC
>JAFZAM010000224.1 GCA_017557265.1 Oscillospiraceae bacterium
ACGATGCAGGGCCTTCGCTCCCTGCGCAACGTCGAGCAGGTCGCCAAGATCAGGGGCAAATCTCCCGCCGAGATACTGGGTTAGGAGGTTCGGAAATGGCTAACCTTAAAATCGAGCTCGTCAAGAGCCTCAACGGAAGACTCAAAAAGCACGTGGCGACCGCCGAGTCCCTCGGTCTGAGGAAGATCGGCTGCGTCACCGTCCAGCCTGATAACGAACAGACCAGAGGCAAGATAGCCCAGATCGGCTACCTCGTCAAGGTTACGGAAGTGGAGGCGCAGTAATGAAACTTAGCGAACTTTCTCCCGCCCCCGGCTCCGTCAAGGAGACCAAGCGCAAGGGCAGAGGCATAGGCTCCGGCAACGGCAAGACCGGCGGCCGCGGCCACAAGGGTCAGAAGGCCCGCTCCGGCGGCGGCGTCCGCGTCGGCTTCGAAGGCGGCCAGATGCCCCTCGCCAGGCGCATCCCCAAAAGAGGCTTCAACAACATTTTTGCCAAGCCGCTTACTTCCCTGAACGTCGCCGCTCTCAACCGCTTCGAGGACGGCACGGTCGTCGATGCCGAGCTGCTTGTCAATTCCGGCGTCATCTCCAATTGCCCGTACGGCGTAAAGATCCTCGGTCAGGGCGACCTGTCCAAGAATCTGACCGTTCGCGCGTCCGCTTTTTCCGAGGCTGCGAAACAGAAGATCGAAGCGGCTGGCGGAAAGGCGGAGGTGATATAAGTGTTTCAGGTATTTCGTAACGCCTGGAAGATAGAGGAGCTGCGCAAGAAGATCCTCTTCACGCTCTTCATCATCCTTCTGTATCGAATCGGCAACGCCGTACCCGTCCCTTATATCAACGTCGAGATGCTGAGGACGTATTTTGACAATCTTCAGAATACCGTCCTGGGTCTGTACAACGTCATGAGCGGCAACGCGTTCTCGAGCGCGACCATCTTCGCTCTGTCGATACAGCCCTACATCAACGCCTCGATAATCATCCAGCTGCTCACCATCGCCATCCCCGCCCTTGAGCGTCTGTCCAAGGAGGGCGGCGAGGAGGGCCGCAAGAAGATCGCCTCCATCACCCGTTACGCGACCGTCGTGATAGGCCTTCTCCAGGGCTTCGGCTACTACTACCTCATCAGCCGCAACGGCATGCTCATGTCCAACGGCGTGTGGGAAGCGATAGTCATCATCATCACGTTCGGCGCCGGTTCCGCTCTTCTTATGTGGCTCGGCGAGCAGATCACCGAGTTCGGTATCGGCAACGGTATCTCGATCATCCTCTTCGCGAGCATCGTGTCCCGTCTGCCGAGCGGCGTCGTCTCCATGGTCACCAACCTGACCGCGGGCTCGCTGCACTGGCTCGGCTTCATCGGCATCATCGTCGGCGCGATCGCCATTATCGTCCTGATAGTGTACGTCTCCAACGCCGAACGCAGGATACCGGTCCAGTACGCAAAGCGCGTCGTGGGCCGCAAGATGTACGGCGGCCAGAGCACGCACCTTCCCATGAAGGTCAACATGTCCGGCGTCATGCCCATCATCTTCGCGCAGGCCATCGCCTCGCTGCCCGCGACGATCGCCTCCTTCTGCAGGGAGCCCGCCGCCGGCTCGTTTTGGGACGGCTTCCTCAAGGCGATAGACACCTCCTCCGTCGTGTACATGGTGTTCTATTTCCTGCTGATCCTCGGATTCAGCTATTTCTACGCGACCATCCAGTTCAACCCCATCGAGGTCGCCAACAACCTCAAGAAGAACGGCGGATTTATCCCCGGCTTCCGTCCGGGCAGACCGACCAGCGACTTTATCCGCAAGGTGCTCAATAAGATAACGCTCTTCGGCGCCATCTACCTCGGCATCGTGGCCATCCTGCCGCTGATATTCAGCAGCGTGACCAAGATGACGGGCATCGCCCTCGGCGGCACCTCGATAATCATAGTCGTCGGCGTCGCGCTCGAGATCGTCCAGGCTCTCGAGACCCAGATGCTCATGAGGCACTACAAGGGCTTCCTTGAGTAAGGAGGAGAAGTCATGAAGATAGTCATGCTCGGCCCTCCGGGCGCCGGCAAGGGCACGCAGGCCGCGCTTCTGGCGCAGAGCCTCGGCATCCCGACGCTCTCCACGGGCAACATTCTCCGCGCCGCCATCAAGGAAGGCCTTCCCGTCGGCCTTGAGGCCAAAAAGTATATGGATTCGGGCAAGCTGGTCCCGGACGACGTCATAATCGGCGTCGTCAGGGACTACCTGGCCCGCGAAGAATTCGCCTCCGGCGTCATCCTGGACGGAATGCCCAGGACGGTCAATCAGGCCGAGATGCTGGAGAAGATGGGCGTCGGCATTAGCGGGGCCCTCGCGCTTGACATCTCCGACGAGGAGATCGAGGCGCGCATGTCCTCCCGCCGCGTCTGCCTCAACTGCGGCGCGACCTATTCGCTGACCGTCAATCCGCCGAAAAAAGAGGGCGTGTGCGACAAGTGCGGCGAGAAGGTCGTCATCCGCGACGACGACCGTCCCGAGACGGTGCGTGAGCGCCTGACGGTGTATCACGAGCAGACCGAGCCCATCATCGCCTTCTACGCCGAGCGCGGCATCCTGCGCAGGGTAGACGGCACGCTCTCCGTCGAGGAGATCACCAAAAAGCTCGAAGAAGCTCTGGAGACCCTTAAATGAGTGCCGACCGGATCCAGCTCAAGACCGGCCGTGAGATAGAAGCGATGCGCAAAGCGGGGAAACTTACCGCGGCTGCCCGTGCCTTGGCAGGGGCAATGGTTAAACCCGGCGTATCGACCAAGTCCATCGACCGGGCTGTGCGTGAATTCATCGTATCTCAAGGGGGCAGACCTTCCTTCCTGCATTATCAGGGCTACCCGGCCAGCGTGTGCGTCTCGATAAACGAGACCGTCATCCACGGCATACCGGGCGGGCGGATAATCAGGGGCGGCGATATCGTCAGCGTCGACGTCGGCGCCTGCATCGACGGGTTCCACGGAGACTGCGCGGCGACCTACGCGGCGGGCAACTGCTCGCCGGAGGCGCTCCGGCTCATCAAGGTCACCAGAGAGTGCTTTTTCGAGGCGCTGAAATTCGCCCGGGTGGGGTATCGGATCTCCGATATCTCCCGCGCTGTCCAGGAGCACGCGGAAGCCGCCGGCTATACGCTGGTGCGCGAGTTCGTGGGCCACGGCGTCGGGTCAAGAATGCACGAGCCGCCCGAGGTGCCGAATTTCGTCTCGACCGAACATGGGCACGGCGTCCGACTGACGCCGGGAATGACGTTGGCCATCGAACCCATGGTCAACATGGGCAAGCCCGAGGTGAACATACTGTCCGACGACTGGACGGTGGTCACCGCCGACGGCAAGCTCAGCGCCCATTATGAGAATACAGTTCTGATAACGGACGGCGATCCCCAGATACTGACCCCGATCGAGGGGGACGGTTTCGTATGAGACCGGTCGGTCTGGCGGTAGCCAAAGCGGGCCGGGAGTCCGGCGGAGTGTTCTTCGTCCTCGGATACGAGGAGGGGAGGGCCCTGCTGGCCGACGGCAGGCGCAGGAAACTTGCCGCGCCTAAAAAGAAAAATCCTCGCCACATCGAGCTGCTGCCTCCCGAGGAATTCCGGAGCGCCGCGGCGGGACTCGGCGAAGACGTAACGGACAGGCAGATCATCAGAGCGCTGGCCGCGCATAAAAGCCGGCCGCAATGTCTCAGGGAGGGAACCGAAGTTTGGCAAAAGACGATATGATAGAACTCGAGGGCAAGGTAGTGGAATCGCTGCCCAACACGATGTTCAAGGTGGACATCGGCAACGGACACGTTATCCTCGCCCACATTTCGGGCAAGCTCAGGATGAATTTCATTAAGATCCTGCCCGGCGACAAGGTGACGGTGCAGATGTCGCCCTACGACCTGTCGCGCGGCAGGATTACCTGGCGCAGCAAATAAAAATAGGAGGATCATCCAATGAAAGTTAGACCTTCCGTAAAGCCCATGTGCGAAAAGTGCAAGGTCATCAAGCGCAAGGGCAAAGTTATGGTTATCTGCGAAAATCCCAAGCACAAACAGAGACAGGGCTGAAGCTAATGATTTCGACCGCGCCCAGCCGCGGTCAGGCGGGGGAGCCCGAAGCGCCCCTCGCCGGTCACATTGACGAAAGGATTGATTGACAAGTATGGCACGTATTGCCGGCGTAGACCTGCCGAAGGAAAAAAGAGTTGAGATAGGTCTCACTTACGTTTACGGCATTGGCAGAAAGACCGCTTCCGACATTCTCCGCGAGACCGGCATCAATCCGGATACCCGCGTTAAGGATCTCACGGAAGCCGACGAGGCTGCCATTCGCGATTATATCGACAAGCATTATCTCGTCGAAGGCGACCTTCGCAGAAGCGTTGCGATGGACATCAAGCGCCTGACCGAGATAGGCAGCTACCGCGGCCTGCGCCACAGGAAGGGCCTCCCCGTCCGCGGCCAGCGCAGCAAGACCAACGCCCGCACTCGCAAGGGTCCGAAGAGGACCATCGCGGGCAAGAAAAAGTAAGGGAGGGATATGTAAATGGCAGCCAAGACTAACGCTAAGACCAGAGTGCGCGCAAAGCGCCGCGAGCGTAAGAACATTGAAAAGGGCGCGGTGCATATCCGCTCCAGCTTCAACAACACGATGGTAACCATCACGGACCTCCAGGGCAACGCGATATCCTGGGCCTCCGCCGGCGGCATGGGCTTCCGCGGAAGCAGGAAGTCGACTCCGTTCGCCGCGCAGACCGCGGCTGAGACGGCCGCGAAGGCCGCCATGGAGCACGGCCTCAAGACCGTCGAAGTGTACGTCAAGGGCCCCGGCTCCGGCCGCGAAGCCGCCATCCGCGCTCTCCAGACCGCCGGTCTGGAGGTCGAGATGATCAAGGACGTCACGCCCATCCCGCATAACGGATGCCGCCCGCCGAAAAGGCGCCGCGTCTAGTCCGGAAAAGGAGGAAAACAAACATGGCAAGATATACAGATGCTGTCTGCCGTCTGTGCCGCAGAGAGGGCCAGAAGCTCTTTCTCAAGGGAGACAGATGCTATACCGAGAAGTGCGCCATCGAGCGCCGCGCCTACGCCCCCGGCCAGCACGGCCAGGGCAGGACGAAGAACTCCGAGTATGGCCTCCAGCTCCGCGAGAAGCAGAAGGCCAAGCGCTACTACGGCATTCTTGAGAACCAGTTCCACACCTATTTCGAGATAGCCGCCAAGAAGAAGGGCCAGACGGGCGAGAACCTGCTGAGCCTTCTCGAGAGCCGCCTCGACAATACGGTGTACAGACTCGGCTTTGCGATGTCCCGCCCGGAGGCGAGGCAGCTTGTCCGTCACGGCCACTTCACCGTCAACGGCCACAAGACCGACATTCCCTCCTTCCTCGTAAAGCCCGGCATGGTCATTGCCCTTAAGGAGACCAGCAAGAGCATCGAGAAGATAAAGTCCAGCATCGAAGCCAACAGCTTCCGCCAGCCGCCGAAGTGGCTCGACTTTGACCGCAACAACCTGGTTGCGAAGGTAGTCGGCGTCCCCACGAAGGAGGACATCGACCTTCCCATCGAAGAGCACCTCATCGTCGAGTTCTATTCCAAGTAATCTAAGCCCTCATTTGGTAAGCTGGAATCTGGCACTTAGTGCAATTTGAAGGAGGGTATATATGATAGAAATCGAAAAGCCGAGCATCGAATGCATTGAAAACCCGGGCGACGAGTCCTACGGGAAATATATCATCAGACCCCTCGAGAGAGGCTACGGGACGACGCTGGGCAACTCCCTTCGCCGCATCCTCCTCTCTTCGCTTCCCGGAACTGCGATCACCTCCGTTAAAATAGCCGGAATAGCCCATGAATTCTCCACCATCCCCGGCGTCAAGGAAGACGTCACCGAGATAGTCCTCAACCTCAAGGGCGTCATAGCGCGCCTGTTCAGCGAGGGGACGAAGACGGTGTACATCGACGCCACGGGCGAGTGCGAGGTCAAGGCCGGCGACATAAAGGCCGACGGCGAGGTCGAGATCCTCAATCCGGATCTCCACATCGCGACCCTCGGCCCCGATGCGACGCTTTCCATGGAGCTTACGCTCAGCCATGGCCGCGGCTACGTACCGGCCGAACGCAACAAGCCCGCTCAGGCGATCATCGGCGTCATCCCCATCGATTCGATTTACACGCCCGTCCTCAAGGTCAACTACACCGTCGAGAACGACCGCGTCGGATCCATGACGGACTATGACAAGCTGACGATCGAGGTCTGGACGGACAGGACCATATCGGCGAGAGACGCGCTGAGCCTGGGCGCCAAGATCCTTTGCGACCACTTCACGCTCTTCACCGACCTCTCCGACACCATCGGCACAAAATCCACCGTCGTGGAGAAGGCCGAGGGGACGAGAGACAAGACCCTTGAGATGACGATAGAGGAGCTCGACCTCTCGGTCCGCAGCTTCAACTGCCTCAAGAGGGCGAACATCAACACCGTGGAGGACCTCACCAACAAGACCGAGGACGAGATGATCAAGGTCCGCAACCTCGGCCGCAAGTCCCTCGAGGAAGTCATCCACAAGCTCACCATGATGGGTCTGTCGCTCAAGAGCGACGACAACAACTAATCCGCAGAGGAGGATACGCCAATGCCCGGAACCCGTAAACTCGGCAGGACGACCGATCAGCGCATGGCCATGCTCAGACAGCAGGTCACCGCGCTTCTCGCCGGCGGCAGACTTGAGACGACCGTTACCCGCGCCAAGGAAGTCCGCCCCCTCGCCGAGAAAATGATAACCCTCGGCAAGAAGAACACTCTTGCCTCGCGCCGTCAGGCGCTTGCCTTCATCACCGACGAGGACGTCGTGACGAAGGTGTTTACGGAGCTCGCTCCGAAATATGCCGAGCGCAACGGCGGCGACTGCCGCATCATGCGCCTCGGCGCCCGCCGCGGCGACGCCGAGGAGATGGCGGTCATCG
>JAFZAM010000225.1 GCA_017557265.1 Oscillospiraceae bacterium
ATCCCCGCGCCGACGTTCGAGCCGACCGGCGAGCCGGAGCCCACGGACGCTCCGCAGCCGACGCAGGCTCCCGCGACCCCGAAGCCCACTCCGACCCCCGAGCAGCTTTCAAATCCCTTCAAGGACGTCGCGGAGACCGACTGGTTCTACGAGCCGGCTCTTTGGGCCTACGGCAAGGGCGTCCTCACGGGCGACACGATGTCCCCGAACGACCCCTGCACCCGCTCTCAGGCGATGATGTTCCTCTGGCGCGAGGCGGGCACGCCTGAGCCCAACCTGCAGGTCAGCCCGTTCACGGACGTCACGGCGTCCGACTGGTTCTGCAAGCCCGTCCTCTGGGCCTTTGAAAACGGCCTTATCTCCGCCTCTTCGGACGGCAAGTTCTACCCGGACAACACCTGCACCCGCGCCCAGATAATGCTCTTCCTCTTCCGCATGGAGAAGGGCTCGGCAAAGGGCGTCTCCAACCCCTACTACGACGTTCCCGAGGGCGCCTACTACTATGACGCCGCCCTCTGGGCGTACGACAGGGGCATCGTAATCCTCGGCGATTCGAAGACCTTCGACGCAGACCAGACGTGCACGCGCGGTCAGTTCATAACGTTCATGTACCGCTGCTTCGCCAAGTAAGGAGGGATAAGCATGGCTAAATTCTGTCACAGCTGCGGCGCTCAGCTCGAAGACGGCGCCGGTTTCTGCTTTAACTGCGGCGCCAGGCAGGTCGCCGACCAGCCCGCTCAGCCCGCCCCGCAGCAGACCTACGCTCAGCCCGCTCCGCAGCCGCAGGCGGCTCCCGCATATCAGCAGCCCGCCGCGCCGGCTTATCAGCAGCCGGCCTATCAGCAGCCCTACGCCGCTCCGCGGCAGCCCGTCTATCAGCCCGCCGCTCCCGTCAAGACGAAGAAGAAGGGCGGCGCGGGCAAGGTCGTCGCCTCCGTCATCTGCCTCGTGCTCGCGGCGGCGATACTCGTCGGCTGCTTCTGGAAGCCCGGCTTCCTCGTAAACGCCTCCTCCGGCTCCGGCAAGAGCGGGACGTCCATATTCAACCCCTCCGGCGGCGGCAAGACCGGCAAGGCCGTCACGGTCACGGCCGAGGACCCCGTCGCCGAGACGGAGAGCGGCGTCACCGTCGAGCTAAGCCCCTTCCTCTTCGACTACGACGAGGAGCTCCCCGTCACTGTCACGAGCAAGGGCTCCGAGACGCTCTACGACGGCGTCTGCCGCGTCACGTCCTACGACGTCAACGTCGGCGACCTCAAGGAGCTCGGCACCTATATCGACATACGCATCCCCTACGACGGGACGATGTGCGACCCGGGCGAGGATCCGGCCGAGTGCGTCGGCGCGAAGTACTATAACGAAGAGACCGGCGAATGGGAGGACGTCCTCTACGACGTCGACGCGGAGAACATGGAGGTCGTCATACACACCGACCACCTCTCCACCTACGGCTGCTTCGAGGTCTCCAGCGCCGGCTACCGCAAGGCGCTCATCACCGGCATCGAGGAATGGGCGACCGGCTACTACGTCGACCTCGACACCGCCAAGAAGGCGCTCACCGAGTTCGCCCAGGGCGGCGGCGGCGAGGCCTGCCAGAGCATAGGCATGCAGGTCCTCGCGGACGTCTGCAACGGTACCGTCGAGAAGGCGGGCATAGTCGGCGACCAGCTCGACTACGTCTCCAACACCTACGGCGGCCTCCAGCTCGGCGACATCCAGTTCTTCTCCGATCAGAACAACACCATAAACAAGGCCATAGGCGACACGCTCACCAACCTCGGCAGGATACTCGGCGCGGTCAAGCTCACGGCGGAGATAGCCAAGCCCGGCAAGACCGACGAGGACATCATCTCCATATACAAGGACGCGGGCATGTACGCGCTCAGCTTCGCCAAGGGCGGCCTCTCCACCGCGATGGTCGGCGTCTGGATGATAGACAAGTCGCTCACCGAGTTCGGCAACGCGGCCAAGAACATCCGCATGGAGAACTGGGAGACCATATACGAATACTACAACGACAAATGGCAGGGCAGCTCCAACCCCGGCGACTACGGCGAGCGCGCCCGCACGACCGCCGAGTGGCGCGACCTCGTCTCCAAGTGCATCCAGGCGAGCCACGGCGACCAGGAGACCTTCAACGCCCTGCTCGAGGCGCAGGTCGACGCCTACGCGCGCCGCTTCTTCAACAATCCGCCCGAGGACGCCATCGCCGAGATAGTGCCCATCGTCGAGCACAACTGGAACGGCGCGCTCAGCAAGAACGAGAAGGAGGAGGTCATCTCCAAGTATAAGGAGAAGCTCTACTCGCGCCTGACCAGCGTCGTCATGAAGGAGCTCCAGAACGACTACGAGCGGCAGCTCCAGAGCGAGTTCATGAAGGAGCTCAACCACCTCAAGGACGTCCTCAACAGCGTTTCCGAGGTGCACGTCTACGAGGAGCTCGACGACGAGCACTCCGAGTACCAGTACGGCAACTACAAGCTCCGCTTCGGCGACCTCAACAGCACCGCGGTCGTCAAGAGCTGGACCGGCAAGTTCGGCAAGGAGCCCGACCTGCGCTTCAACGTCAGCATGATAGGCTGGATCATCTCCGGCCAGCCGGACCGCATCGACTTCTGGGCGCCGGACAAGGACCCCGATACCGACAAGCCCGAGTTCAGCGTCGACTTCGATCTCGACTTCCCCTCGTGCGAGGTCCCGATAACCTCCAACTGTCCGACCTTTGAGGAGGTCTGCGGCTTCTATGACAGCGGCATCCTGACGGTCACCGACGTCTATATCCCGCCCGAGATAAAGGAGGCCATGGAGCAGGCCTCGCAGTCCGGCGAGAGCGACGGGGACGGCGACGGCTGCGATTTCGACTTCGATTTCGACCTCGAAGCCCTCGTCGGCGAGACGAGGGAGGTCCCGTTCTCCATCGAGGCGGTCGGCGACATGATCGCGAACATCGGCGGCGACGGGCTGGGCGAGATATTCTCAACGAGCGGCGGAATGCCCTACAATGAGAAGACGGGCAAGTTCTCCGAGGTCACGTTCACCATCGCCGAGGACGACGAGGAGTATACCGTCACGGTTTCCATGTCGGCCGTCTACTCCGACGAGAACAAGAGCGGAGTCGTCGTCGCGGGCCCGATAAAGATCACGATGATCTCCGGCTTCATTCCCGGCCTTGTGATGTCGTTCAGCCTCGCGGGCGAAAAGCCGCTCCCCTGACGTGCATCAGACCTTTGAAGTTTTCGGCCTGACGCTCAAAGCTTACGGCGTCATGGCCTGGATCGCGGCGCTCGCGGCGGCCGTCCTCGCATGGCCGTCGCTACGCCGCGCGGGGCTCTCTCCCCTGCGGGCGCTCGCGCTGCTTCTCGGCATGTGCG
>JAFZAM010000226.1 GCA_017557265.1 Oscillospiraceae bacterium
CGCCGGAGACGGAGCTGCGGCTCGACGAGCTCATGGCCGAGAACGCCGCCCTGCGCGAAGAACTGACCGCGCGCCGCGCCGAACAGCGCCGGAGCTATACGCCCCGGCCGCTCGAGCTTTCCGAATACAAGACCCGGAAGCTCTATATCGACGCCATGCTCCGCGACGCGGGCTGGGTCGAGGGCCGCAACTGGATAAACGAGGTCGAGCTTCAAGGGATGCCGAATCAGTCCGAGGTCGGTTACGCCGATTACGTGCTCTACGGCGACGACGGCAGGCCGCTCGCGCTCGTCGAGGCAAAGCGTACCTGCGTGGACGTCTCGAAGGGCCGCCAGCAGGCGAAGCTCTATGCCGACCTGCTTGAGCGGCAGTATCGCCGCCGCCCCGTCGTCTTCCTCTCCAATGGCTTCGAGACGCGCATCGCGGACAACCTCTATCCCGAGCGCCGGTGCGCGGCGATCTGGTCCAAGCGCGACCTCGAAAAGCTCTTCAATCTGCAGACGATGCGGACGAGCCTCGAACACGTCATGGTCGATCAGAACATCGCCGGGCGCTATTATCAGGAGAACGCCGTCAAGGCCGTCTGCGACGCCTTCGGCAGGAAAAACCGCCGCAAGGCGCTGCTCGTCATGGCGACCGGCTCCGGCAAGACGAGGACGGTCGTCGCCCTCTGCGACGTCCTGCTGCAGCACGGCTGGGTGAAGAACATTCTGTTCCTCGCCGACCGCAGCGCCCTCGTGACGCAGGCCAAGCGCGCCTTTGCGAACCTTCTGCCCGACCTCTCGGTCACGAACCTCGTCGAGGAGAAGGACAACTATACCGCGCATTGCGTCTTTTCCACGTACCAGACCATGTACAACGTCATCGACGCCGTCTCCGACGAGGAGGGCCGGCTCTTTACGTGCGGGCACTTCGACCTCGTGATTTGCGACGAGGCGCACCGCTCCGTCTATAATAAATACCGCGACATCTTCACCTACTTCGACGCGCCCCTCGTCGGCCTCACGGCTACGCCGAAGGAGGACATCGACAAGAACACGTACGACGTGTTTGAAATGGAATTCGAGGGCGGGCAGGGTGTCCCGACCTATGCCTACGAGCTGGCGCAGGCCGTGCGCGACGGGTACCTCGTGGACTTCATCTCCGTCGAGACGACGCTGAAATTCATCCAGCAGGGCATCGTCTACGACGAGCTCTCCGACGAGGATAAGGAGGCCTACGAGGACACCTTCGAGGACGAAAACGGCGAGCTGCCGGAGAGCATCGCGTCCTCCGCGCTCAACGAATGGATATTCAACGAGGATACGATCCGCGAGGTGCTGAACGTCCTGATGGAACACGGCCTCAAGATCGACTACGGCTCAAAAATAGGCAAGACGATAATCTTCGCGAAAAGCCACGCCCACGCGGAAAAGATACTCGAGGTGTTTGGGAGGGAGTATCCGCACCTGACGGGCTACGCGAAGGTCATCGACAACTATATGACCTACGCGCAGAGCGCCATCGACGAGTTCTCCGACCCGCAGAAGCTCCCGCAGATCGCCATTTCCGTCGATATGCTCGACACCGGCATCGACGTGCCCGAGGTGCTCAACCTAGTCTTCTTCAAGAAAGTCATGAGCAAGGCGAAATTCTGGCAGATGATCGGTCGCGGCACGCGCCTTTGCCCGGGGCTTATCGACGGCGCGGACAAGGAAAAGTTCTATATCTTCGATTTCTGCGGCAATTTCGAGTTCTTCCGCTTGAATCAGGGCAGGCCGACCGCGAATATGATCGCCCTTCAGGGCGCGATCTACGCGCTGAAAGCGCAGATCGTCTATAAGCTGCAGGACCTCGTCTACCAGACGGCGGACCTCATAGAGTTCCGCAAGACCCTCGTGGAGGACTTGGTCGGCAAAGTGCGCGAGCTGAACAAGGATAACTTCGCCGTGAAGCAGCATCTGAGATACGTCGAGCTCTATTCCGATCCGGAAAGCTATCTGACGCTGACGTACGGGGATACCCTGCTGATGAATCAGGAGCTTGCGCCGCTCATCATTCCCGACGATGACGACGCGAAGGCCGTGCGCTTCGACGCGCTGATGTATGAGATCGAGTTGGCGTACTTGGCGGGCAAGCCGTCCGGACGTTACCGCAGCGATCTTTTGAAAAAAGTCTCGGCTGTGGCGAGCGTCGCAAATATCCCGGAGATCATGGCTCAGGCGGAGCTTATCGACCGCATCCTGCATACGGACTACGTCGAAAACGCCGGAATAAGCGACTTCGAGTACATACGCGAGAACCTGCGCGACCTGATGAAGTACATAGTCGGCGGACACCCGGTTTATGACACCAATTTCGACGACGAGATCCTTTCGATGGAGTGGAACGAAGCCGAGCTTGAAAACGACGATCTTAAAAACTACAAGGCCAAGGCCGAGTATTACGTCCGCATGCATCAGGACAATGCCGCCATCGCCAAGCTGAAGAGCAATCAGCCCTTGACTGCGGACGATTTGAAGGAACTTGAGGCCATCCTCTGGTGCGAGGTCGGCACAAAGCAGGACTACGAGGCCGAATACGGGCATAAGCCGCTGGGCGAATTCGTCCGCGAAGTGGTCGGGCTCGACATGAACGCCGCCAAGGAAGCGTTTGCCGAGTACTTGAACGACACGAATCTGGATTCACGGCAGATCTATTTCGTCAACCAGATCGTCGAATACATCGTACATAACGGCCTTATGAAAGACCTCTCGGTACTGCAGGAACCTCCGTTTACCGACCGCGGCAGTATAGTCGAGGTATTCGCGGACCCGACCGTATGGATCGGCATTCGCAGGGCTATCGAACGTGTCAATTCCAACGCCGTTGCGGCGTAAGCAACACAAATAAAGAACGGCCCGCCGTTTCCGGCGGACCGTTCTTTTCTTTATTTCTTCTTTTTGAATATCTCGGCGTACTTTTCCACGTCGAGCGGGGAGCCGTACTCGTTCCAGTCGTCCATGATATTGCCGCGCGGGTCGACGATGATGTCGCCGATGAAGACGTTGCCCTTGGCGTCGACGCCCTTGGACATGCACTGCGTTCTGTGGAAGCTTATCAGCGGCGTCTCCTGAAGTATCGCGCTCCAGCGGAACCTGTCGCTCGTGAAGCCGTATTCCTTGACGCCGAAGGCCTTCAGCAGCGCCTTGAGGCGCTCGTTCGTGTCCTGATCGAAGAGGTTCGTTTCGTTGACGCCGGTGTAGTTATCCCTGAACTGGAAGCCGTAGATGCTGCGGAAGCGCTTGAAGCGCTCGATGAGGTCGGGCCCCTTCTCGGCCTCCTTCGCCGTCGTCAGGACGCAGTTGATTCGGATGGGTATCTGCACGTAGGAGAAGTAGTTGTCCCAGCACTCCTCGACGAAGGGATAGATGTGGCGCGAGACGTTGAAGCCGGTGATTATATCCCTGTTGCCGTTGAGGTAGATGACGTCGTCGTGGCTCTTGACGGGGAAGGTCGTGTTGACGAACAGCCTGTGATGCGAGCCCTTCGCGTTCATCTCGCGGACGGCCTTGAACATCCTGTCGAGCATGGCGAGGTCTGCGAGCGGCTCGCCGCCGGTAAAGACGAAGTCGCACAGCGGCGTTATACCGTCCATCCTCCACATCGAGCGCAGGACGTTCTCCAGGTCGAAGACGGGGTTTATCTGGTAGTCCATCTTGTTGACGCAGAAGGGGCAGTGATTATTGCAGTCGTACGGAGCGAAAACCGTGACGGTCGCGCCGTTTTTGACGGTCGTATACTTCATTTGCGCGAAGCTCCTTTTGAGTTTTCCCCCTCCGGCGCGGCGGCCGGAGAGCGGGAAAGGGGAGGGCGCGGTCGAAACGCGCCGCTATTTTCGAATACTACCATATCGAATAAGCAAAGTCAAGAAACACGGCACAATATGCGCGCTCTGACGGCGCGCGGCGCGAAAAAGCCCCGCTCGTCGGAAGACGAGCGGGGCGCGTTCAGGCTTGCTTCAGCTGAGGACGTATATCCGCGCGTTGCGCACGCCGAACTGGAAGCACTCGTATACGGTATCGTAAAAGAGATCGACGTGATGTCCCTTGATGCCGCCGCCGCAGTCCTCCGCGGTCGCGTAGCCGTATATCCAGTTGCCGTAGCGCGAGACGATGTACATGCGCGTTCCGTAGGGGATGACGGTCGGGTCGACGGCTATCGCGCCGACGCGCGCGACGGTGCCGGTCGCGGTGATGCGGTTGCGCGTGTTCTCGGTCGTGTAGGCCGTCGCGGAGACGTCGATGACGTAGGAGTAGCGGACGGTCTCGCCGGTCGCGGTCGTGATGACGCCGCCCGCGTCGTCGAAGGTCCAGACGGTCTCGCCGGTGTAGTTGCCGCCGTCGCCGAAGGTCGTTATGCCGGAGCCGTATTCATGCGCGGCGTCGGGGTCGTTTTTCGGGGAATAGGTACCGCGCGCGAGGTCGGCTTTCGTGCGCTTTGGCGCGACGACGAAGCGGTCGGAGCCGTAGTACACGGCGGCGACTGTCTCGACGGGCTCGGAGAAGCTCTCCGCGAGCTGCCTGAAGTAGTCCTCGCGGACCTCGCCGGAGCCGAGCATGAGCCGCGTCGCGCCGCC
>JAFZAM010000227.1 GCA_017557265.1 Oscillospiraceae bacterium
CCGACAAGGTCGAGGACAAAGCCGCCGAGGCCGTCGAGACCGTCGTCGACAAGTTCGAAGACCTGACGAAGAAAGACTGATCTTCCCCGAAAGAAGGAAACGTCATGATCCTTGCGGTAGATATAGGCAATACGAATATAGTGTTCGGAGGCTTCGAGGGGACGGAGATATGCTTCTCCTCGCGCATCTCGACCAATCTCGAGCGCACGGAGTCGGAGTATATCGTCCTCATCAGAAGCATCTTCGAGGTCCACGACATTAAGCGCTCCCAGATCGAGGGCGCGATAATCTCCTCGGTCGTTCCCCCGCTGACGAACGTGCTCAAGAACGTGCTCGACCGGCTCACGGGGAAGCGCACGCTCGTCGTCGGCCCCGGTCTCAAGACGGGTCTGAACATCGTCATCGACGATCCGAGCGAGCTCGGAAGCGACCTCGCCGTCGAGTGCGTCGCCGCGATAGCGAAGTACCCGAAGCCCATCATCGTCCTCGATATGGGGACGGCGACTAAGTTCTCCGTCGTCGATTCGCGCGGAGACATGCGCGGCGTCGTCATCTATCCGGGCGTCATGGTCAGCTTCGACGCGCTCGCCTCGCGCGCGGCCCAGCTCCCGCGCATCAGCTTCGAGGCCCCGAAGCACGTCATCGGCACGAACAGCATCATGAGCATGCAGTCCGGCCTCTTTTTCGGCAACGCGGGCATGGTCGACGGGATAATCGACCTCATCGAGGAGGAGATCGGCGAGAAGGCCTCGCTCGTCGCGACGGGCGGCCTCTGCGAGACGATCATCAAGTACTGCAGCCACGAGATGAGCTTCGACCCGACGCTCGTGCTCGACGGACTGCGCATCCTCTACGAAAAGAACTCCAAATAAGGTCTGACTCGCACGCGCCGCGGGGGCATATCGCTCCCGCGGCGTTTTTTCTTTCCCGCGCGCATAGTCGCGACGCGAGGCTCATATTATCAGACAGAAGCCGCACATCGCATTGGGAGGAAATAGCATGGAAAGCATATACGAGGACATCGCACGCTGTACCGGAGGGTGCATCTACGTTGGGGTCGTCGGCCCCGTCAGGACGGGGAAATCCACGTTCATCAAGCGTTTCATGGAGACGCTCGTCATCCCGCGCATCGACGACGAGTACGCCCGCGCGAGGGCCCGCGACGAGCTCCCCCAAAGCGGCTCGGGCCGCGCCGTCATGACGAGCGAGCCGAAGTTCGTGCCCGAAGACGGCGTCGAGGTGACGCTCGAGGGCGGCGTAAAGCTCTCGGTACGGCTCGTCGACTGCGTCGGGTTCATGATAGACGGCGCGACAGGCAGCGCCGAGGACGGAAGCGAGCGCATGGTCGCGACGCCGTGGTTCGATCACGAGGTCACGATGAGCGAGGCGGCCGAGACGGGCACGCGGCGGGTCATCTCCGAGCATTCGACGATAGGCGTCGTCATGACGACGGACGGCTCGATAACGGACATCCCCCGCGAGGCCTACGTCGAGGCCGAGGAGCGCTGCGTCCGCGAGCTGCGCGCGCAGGGCAAGCCCTTCGTCGTGCTCTTAAACTGCCGCGAGCCGGGCTCCGACGAGGCGCAGGCGCTCCGCGCAGGGCTCGCCGCGAAATACGACGTCACCTGCGTCGCGCTGAACTGTCTCACGCTCGACGCGCCGGAGGTCGAGGAGATACTGCGAGGCGTGCTCTGCGAGTTCCCGCTCAGCGAGCTCGCGCTCTACCTCCCCCCGTGGTTCGACGCGCTGCCGGAGGATCACGCGCTCCGTACGGGGCTTCTCGCATCGGTCAGGGAAAAATGCGCCGGCATGAGCAGGATACGAGACGCGGAACCCGCCGTGCGCGCGCTCTGCGCGTCCGTAGACTCAGCGGAGGCGGGCATAACTGAGATAGACCCCGCCGTCGGCCGCGTCTCGGCCTCGATGGAGCTGCCGAGGGCGCTCTTCTTCTCGACGCTGAGCGAGCTGAGCGGCTTCGAGGTCGCCGACGACGGCGCGCTGCTCGGGCTGCTCGCGGGACTGAAGGACGTAAAGCGCGAGTACGACCGCTTTTCCGAGGCGCTCGCAGAGGTGCGCGAGACGGGTTACGGCGTCGTCATGCCGACCCCGGAGGAGATGAAGCTCGACGAGCCGGAGATAGTCCGGCGCGGCGGCCGCTACGGGGTCAGGATGAAGGCGACGGCGCCGTCGATACACATGATACTCGCCAACATAGAGACGGAGGTCTCCCCCGTCATCGGCGGCGGGCAGAAAAGCGAGGGCATGATAGACTTCCTGCTCAGCGAGTTTGAGGGCGACGCGGGCAAGATATGGGAGTCCAACATCTTCGGCAAGCCGCTCAGCGACGTCGCGGCCGAGGGCGTTCAGGCGAAGATAAAGAAGCTCTCCCCCGAGGCGCGCGGCAAGCTGCAGGAGACGATACAGCGCATCGCCAACGAGGGCGGCAACGGCCTCATCTGCATCATAATATGAAAAAAGGCTGTACGGCATGAGCCGTACAGCCTTTTGCGCTGTGTCTCAGGGAAGGATCGCGCCGCCGGCGAGGAGCTTCTCGCGGACCTCGGCGTAGGGCACGTCGCGCGGCCTTATCCCGTCGCGCGCGGCGATGGCGGCGGTTATGCCGGCCGCCTGACCGAAGCACATGCAGTGCGGCACGAGGTTGAAGCAGTTGTTCGCCTCGTCGTCGGAGCCGAAGGCGCGGCAGGCCACCATGAGGCCGTCCACCTTCGCGGGGATGAGCGAGCGCAGCGGCACGTAGACCTTGCTCCAGCGCAGGGAGTCCGGCCCGCGGTCGTTATTGGGGAATATCGCTATCGTGTCCTCGAAGGGCTCGTCGCGGCAGAGGTCGGGCTCGGTCAGGTCGTACTCGGAGACGACCCTGCGGCCGCCCGTCGTCCCGAGCTGCGGCGCGGTCAGGCGGATATAGCTCTTTTCAAAGCCTGGCGCCTCGGAGCGCAGGAGCTCCCACGTCTTGACTGCCTTGTCGCGGCCGGCGACGTCGATGCGCGTCATCTCGTCGACGTCCGTCTGCGAGGCGGCGATGAAATGCGGGTGGAACCACGCGACGTCCTCCTGGTCCTTGAGCATGCCGCGGAAGAAGCTGACGTAGAGCCCGGTGTCGTGGAGGACGTTTTTAAGCCTCATCCAGTCGTCGGGACGCTGGCTCATGAACTTGTCGAAGGCGCGGAAGTCCACGCCGCCTATCCAGAAACCGAAGCACAGGTGCTTTATGCGCATGTCCTCGCCGATGTCGTCGTTGCTCTCGGCTCCCGCGCAGGGCAGCAGGTCCCCGTCGCCGGTGCAGTCGATTACGACCTTGCCGAGGACGGCTCTGCGGCCGGACTTGCTCTGGAAGATTATGCCCTTGACGGTATTCCCTTCCATGACGACGTCCGTCACCCATGAGTGAAGGTAGAGCTTGACGCCCGCCTCGCCGACCATGCGGTTCATCTCGTTCTTGCCGAGCTCGGGGTCGAAGATGGTCGTATAGAGCAGCGTCTCCCGCCCCTCCGCGTCCTTGCGGATGAAGAAGTGCTGGAAGTTCGAGTCCTTATAGTATTTGAGGACGTTCTCCTCCGTCGAGCCCCACTCGCTCTCGTCGGGGCGGAAGGCCGCGCCGATGGCGTCCATCCTGTCGAGGAATTCCTGGCAGATACCGCCGATATACCTGGTTCCGTGGATATCCGTGAGGTTCGGCACGATGTTGACGAGGCCGCCCGTGCTCATGCCGCCGAGATGGCCGTACCTCTCGAGGAGGACGGTCTTCGCTCCCGCGCGCGCGGCGGCGAGAGCGGCGGCGAAGCCTCCCGGGCCGCCTCCGACGACCACGACGTCGGCTTCGCGGATGACCTCGACCTCGCGGGCCGCCTCGGTGATGGATTTTATGCCGGGCTTATAGTTCTTCTCCTCCTCGCTCGGCTCGGGCGCGCGGTAGCGCGTCATGCCGCCCTTGCCGTGGAAGAGTATCCTGTTATTGCTGGCCATGATATCAGCTCCTTATGCCGTTTTCTTCTGCTTAAAGAATAGCACGGCGCCCCGCGTTTTTCAATACGGGGCGCCGGTCGTTCATTCCATTTTGCCGCGCAGGTCG
>JAFZAM010000228.1 GCA_017557265.1 Oscillospiraceae bacterium
CGGAAAGACGCGCCGCCACGGAACCTACTTCGAGATGCTCGGCAACTTCTCCTTCGGCGACTACTTTAAAAACGAAGCGACCGCGTGGGCGTGGGAGTTCATTACGAAGGTCCTCGAGATCCCCGAGGACAAGCTCTACGTCTCCGTCTACGAGCAGGACCAGGAGGCCTACGACATCTGGACCCAGAAGGTCGGCGTTTCGCCGGATCACATGGTCTTCCTCGGCAAGGAGGACAACTTCTGGGAGATAGGCGCCGGTCCCTGCGGCCCCTGCTCGGAGATATATTTTGACCGTGGCGAGGAGCACGGCTGCCACAGCCCCGACTGCCACGTCGGCTGCGACTGCGACAGATATGTCGAGTTCTGGAACCTCGTCTTCACGCAGTTTAATAACGACGGCAACGGCAACTATACGACCCTCGCCAAGAAAAACATAGACACCGGCATGGGCCTCGAACGCATGGCCTGCATCATGCAGGGCGTCGATTCGCTCTTCGACGTCGATACCGTCATGAACATAACCCACAAGGTCTCGGAGCTCACCGGCGCGAAGTACGGCCAGAGCACGAAGACCGACGTTTCGCTGCGCGTCATAACGGACCATATCCGCTCCACGACGATGCTCATCGGAGACGGCGTGCTTCCCTCCAACGAGGGCAGAGGCTACGTTCTGCGCCGTCTGCTCAGACGCGCCGCGCGCCACGGCAAGCTTCTCGGCGTCAACGAGCCCTTCCTCTACAAAGTGGCCGACACCGTCATCAAGGAGAGCGAGAGCGCCTACCCCGAGCTCCGCGAGAAGCGCGACTACATCGTTCGCGTCATCAAGGCCGAGGAGGAGCGCTTCGTCCTGACGATAGATTCCGGCATGCGCATACTCAGCTCCATGATAGACGACTGCAAGGCCTCCGGAAAGACCGTCCTCGACGGCGCCGACTGCTTCAAGCTCTACGATACCTACGGCTTCCCGATAGACCTGACGCTCGAGATTCTCGCCGAGAACGGGCTCGACGCCGACAGAGACGGCTTCGACAAGCTCATGAACGAGCAGCGCGAGCGCGCCCGCGCCGCGACCGCCGCGCTCGGTGATTTTGGCTGGGCCGCGATAGACCTCGGACTTCCCAAGAACGAGGAGACCGAGTTCACCGGCTACAAGGAATTCGAAAACGACGACGCGAAGGTCCTCGCCATCGTCTCCGACGGAGAGCTCTGCTCCGAGATACGCGAGGGCGACGAGGGCATCATCGTCCTTGACAAGACCCCATTCTATGCCGAGATGGGCGGCCAGTGCGCCGACGTCGGCGATATCGAGACGAAGGATGCGCTCTTCAGAGTGACCGACGTCCATAAGTCCAAGGACGGCAAGTACATGCATTCCGGCGCGGTGCTCAAGGGCAACTTCAACGTCGACGATATCGTCAAGGCCGAGATAGACGCCGACCGCCGCCGCGCCATAATGCGCGCGCACAGCGCCACGCATCTTCTCGACGCCGCGCTAAAGCAGGTCCTCGGCGACCATATCGAGCAGGCGGGCTCCCTCGTTACGCCCGATACCGTTCGCTTCGACTTTACACACTTCGCAGCCGTCACGCCCGAAGAGCTCGAGAAGATCGAGGAGATCGTAAACGATCAGATTCTCGCCGACCTCGCGGTCGATATCCGCGAGATGCCGATCGCCGAGGCCAAGAAGTCCGGCGCGGTTGCGCTCTTCGGCGAGAAGTACGGCGATATAGTCCGCGTCGTCAGTATGGGCGACTTCTCCAAGGAATTCTGCGGCGGCACGCATCTGAGCAATACGGCGAAGGTCGGCCTCTTCCGCATCGTCGCGGAGTACTCCGTCGCGGCGGGCGTCCGCAGAATAGACGCCGTCGTCGGCAGGAAGGCCCGCGAGTTTCTGCGCGACACTGTTTCCGTCAACAGGAATATCGCCGAGATACTCAAGACCTCTCCCGGAGAGCTCATCAATAAAGTTAATCAGAATCAAAACGAGCAGCGCGAGCTCCGCCGCGCCCTCGAAAAGCTCCGCACGAAGCTCATCCAGCAGGAGACCAACGGCTTCCTGCTCGCCTCCAAGGAGGTCAAGGGCGTCAAGCTCATCACGGCGGTCCTCGAGGAGGCCGACAGCGACGCGCTCCGTTCCGCGGGCGATTACCTCAAGAGCAAGTCCGAGGATATAGTCGCCGTCCTCGCTTCCGTGACGGGAGACAAGATAAGCTTCATCGCCGTCTGCGGCAAGGGCGCCGTCGCGCGCGGGGTCAAGGCCGGCGAGATAATCAAGAACGTCACCAAGATAGCCGGCGGCTCCGGCGGCGGCAAGCCCGACGTCGCCATGGGCGGCGGCAAGGACGTCATGAAGGTCGACGACGCGCTCGCAGCGGTCGATGAGATCGTGAGCGCCATGATAAAGTGAGGTAAGCCATGTCAGACTGCCTTTTCTGCAAAATAGCGGCGGGGGATATCCCCTCGAGCTGCGTTTATTCCGACGAGCTCGTCTATGCCTTCAACGACATAGACCCGCAGGCGCCGAGGCATTTTCTCGTCATACCGAGAGAGCATATCCGCTCCTGCGCGGACGTGAGCGCCGCGAATTCCGCCGTCGTCGCGCATATCTTTGAGGTCATCGCCAAGCTCGCAGACGAGCTCGGCTTCAAGGACGGCTTCAGAGTCGTCTCCAACTGCGGTGCCTCGGCCGGTCAGAGCGTCGAGCATCTGCATTTTCACGTCCTGTCGGGCCGCGACATGACGTGGCCTCCGGGCTGATAATTCGGTTTTTAAGAAGGGAAGGGTCGCCGTGCGAAAAGGTGCAATCTTTGCATTCTCGTTCTCGGCGGCCGTCCTTTTATGCGGGGCTCTGTTCCGCGCGTGCTCATTCTGGATATTCCTCGGTCTGTTCTCGGTCGCGCTCGTTTCGGGGCTTCTTCGCCGCAAGTCCGCTCAAATAGTATTTATTGCGGCCACGGCGGCTGCGCTCGCCTTCGCCTGGTGCTTCTTTTTCACGACGTGGACGACCGCGCCGGTAGCCTACTACGACGGAAACACGCGCGATATATCGGCCGTCGTCGTCGATCGATCGACCGATTACAGATACGGCAAGTCGGTTCCCGTCCGCGTCGACGGGATGCTCTGCCGCATCTACGTCAAAACGGACGGAGACTTCGATCCCGAGCCCGGCGATACGCTGACGTTTACGGCGCAGTGCCGCGTTCCGACTTCGACAGACATAAGGTATAATCCCGCTTCGAAAGGGCTTCGGCTCAATCTCTATGCCGAGGATATCCCCGAGGTCGCGCATCCGGAGAAGGGGAGCTTTCGATGGTTCCCGCAGCGCCTTAAACTCGCAGTCGGACGGACGATAGACCGCATCTTCGCCCGGGACTCCGCGCCGTTCATGCGCGCTCTTCTGACCGGAGACAGAACGGAACTATACAAAGACACGTATTTCTATTCGATGCTGACGCACTCCGGCGTGAGCCATATCGTCGCCGTGTCCGGCATGCACGTGTCCTTCCTCGTCGGCTTCATGATGTTCTTTTTCGGCAGGAAGCGCAAGCTCACGCTTCTCGCAGCGCCCGTCATCGTGCTCTTCATGGCGATGGTCGGCTTTACTCCGAGCGTCACCCGCGCGGGAATAATGCAGCTCTTGCTGCTTCTCTCTCCGTTCGTAATGCGAGAATACGACTCCGTCACGTCCCTCGGGATATCGCTGATGATCATCCTCGTCGTTAATCCGGACGCGGCGTTCGACCCGAGTTTGCAGATGTCCTTCGGCGCCGTCGCGGGCATTCTGCTGTTCTTCGACCGCTTCAACGTACGAATAAAGAACAAAAAGGGTAGAAAGCCCATCGTCAAGGCAGCTCTCTGGCTCGCACGCGCGGCTCTATCGACGATAGCGATATCGCTCTCGGCGCAGGTCTTCGTCCTCCCGCTGTCGGCTCTGTATTATAAGTCCGTATCGGTCGTATCGCCGATAACGAATCTTCTCATACTATGGGCGGTATCGGCATGCTTCTGCCTCGGCGTCATAGCCGTCATCCTCGGGTTTATTTACGCTCCGCTCGGAGCGGCAGTCTCGGTCATACCGACCATACTATTCCGATACATTCGCGCGATAGTCACGTTTCTCGGCGGACTGCGTTTTTCGTTCGTCACTACCGACAGCTTCTATTTCGTCGTCATGCTCTCGGCGCTCTATCTCATCCTCGCCGCGCTTATGTTCAAGGCGGCGGATAAGATAAGGCTTCCCGTGCTCGCGGGATCGGCCGTCGTTCTGCTCGCGGCCGCGATGCTGTTTTCCTATGCCGATTCGAGGCTTTCCGTCATGGACGTGACCGCGCTCGACGTCGGGCAGGGACAATGCATCGTCGTATCCTCGGGCGACGGCGTATACGTAGTCGACTGCGGTGGCAGCGTGCTCGACGACGAGGGCGACCTTTGCGCGGATTATCTGCTCTCGCGTGGATATTCCGAGCTCGACGGGCTCATACTCACGCATTATCATTCGGATCACGCCTGCGGAGTCTCCGAGCTTTTATGGCGCATACCGACGAAATGCGTGTATGCGCCGATATTCCACGACGAATCCGCCGAGCTCGTCTATTCTCAGACGGAGGACATTCCCGTTCCCTGGAAGTTCATTACGAAAGAGACGACCGTCTCGACCGATTCCGAAATGACTCTGACTCTGTACCCGCCGGTCGGCATGCTCGGCGAGAACGAGCTCGGTATTTCGGCGCTCTTTTCGCTCGGTGAGTTCGACGCGCTGACCGTCGGGGACATGAACGGCATAACCGAGACGGCGTTTGTCGATATATTCGATCTGCCCGATATCGAGCTTTTGATAGTCGGGCACCACGGCTCGAAATACTCCTCGTCGGCCGGTTTTCTCGACGCGCTCAAGCCCGAGGCCGCGTTCATATCCGTCGGCGAGAATACCTACGGACATCCCGCGAAGGAGACGCTCGCGCGGCTTTACGAGCGCGGGATAGCCGTTTATCGTACCGACCTGAACGGGACGCTCACCCTGAGACTCGGAAAAGGAGGGAAGTAGCAAATGGACGAAAAGACCGACCGCGGCTTTGAGCAGCTCAAAGCCGATATTAAGGCCGGAGTGCCCGCAAGGGCTTATATCCTCGCGGGCCGCGAGACATATCTGAAGGATCATTATCTCGGCAGACTGCGTTCGCTCATTCTCGACGGGCCCATGTCCGACTTCAACTATAAGACCATCGACGGCTCGAATTTCGATATGAACGATTTTGTAGACGCCGTCGACGCGGCCCCGAGCTTTGCCGAGCGCACGCTCGTCGAGGTGCGCGATCTTCCCATTTTCGACCTTGACAAGGACGACGCGGCGACCTTCGCGGATATAATCTCCGATCTTCCCGAGTGGGTCTGCCTCGTCTTCGTATATGACGCGATCGAGTATAAAAAGGACGGCCGCAGGAAGGCTCTCGCAAACGCGATAAAAGACAACGTCGTCACCGCGACGATAAACGAGCAGGGCAGAGGCGAGCTCATCCGGTGGATATCCTCGCATTTCAAAGCTCACGGGAAGAACATCTCGCGCGACGACTGTGATTATTTGCTCTTTCTCTGCGGCAGCCTCATGAGCGGCCTGAATATGGAGATAGAAAAGATCGCCTCCTGGTGCGAAGGCGACGCCGTCACGCGCGCGGATATAGACGCCGTGGCCATCCCCGTTCTCGACGCGGCCGTATTCGACCTCACGGACGCTCTGTGCGAGCGCAGATTCGCCAAAGCCGCGGAGGTACTTGGAGACCTTATCACGCTCCAAAACGATCCTCTGGCCGTTCTGGGCGCCATAGGGACGAATATGCGCCGCATGTTCGCCGTTTCCGTTCTTGAGCGCAACAAAGCTGACATGAAGCAGCTGATGTCGGCAGTAAAGACGGAATCCTCCTTCTACGTCAATAAGCTCGTTTCGTCTTCCAAGCGCTTCGGGCAGAAGCGCCTCGCCAAAGCCATCGAGCTATGCGCGCAAGCCGATCTCGACCTGAAGAACTATTCCTCGTCAGACCCCGACCGGCTTTCCGATCTGCTCGTCGGTCTCGCCGCATTAAGCTGAAGCATGGATAAGATAAGCGTAGCCGAGACGATCATCGTCGAGGGCAGATACGACAAGAATACTCTCTCTCAGTTTCTCGACGCCAACATTATCGAGACCTCCGGCTTCGGCGTATTCAAGAGCCCGGAGACCGACGAACTCATCCGTGCTCTCGCAAAAAAGACCGGCGTCGTTGTCCTGACCGACAGCGACGGAGCGGGCTTCGTTATACGCAATCACATACGCGGAGCCGTAAGCGAGGGCAGAGTCCTCCACGCCTATATCCCCGAGATACCCGGCAGGGAAAGACGCAAGACGCGCGCCGGAGCGGAGGGGCTGCTCGGCGTCGAAGGCATGGACAGAGAAACTATACTGAAAGCTCTGCGCGACTGCGGAGCGACGCTCGGCGGCGAGAGCCGCGGCGAGTCCGGCGAGCCGCTTACGAAGTCCGATATGTACGCTCTCGGTCTCAGCGGCGGAAAGGGGAGCGCGCAGGCGAGAGACGCTCTCAAAAAAAAGCTCGGACTCCCCTCAAAACTCACTGCGAACGCGCTGCTCGACGTTCTCAACGCGCTCTATTCGCGCGAGGAGCTCATGGCGCTCATCACGGAGGACGCGGAGCGCGGCTGATTTGCATTATTTTGCCTTATATGTTATAATCTCATCATAAGAAACCGAAAGACGGAGGTAAAGCCATGAGGTGTCCGTATTGCAGCTACAGCGAAAGCAAGGTCATAGATTCGCGTCCCGCCGAAGAGGGCTCGACGATAAGAAGGCGCCGCGAATGCCTCTCCTGCGGGAAGCGCTTCACGACGTACGAGATAATGGAGCGCCTTCCGCTCCTCGTCGTTAAGAAGGACGGCCGCCGCCAGAGCTTCGACAGAGTCAAGCTTCTAAACGGCATGGTACGCGCCTGCGAAAAGCGACCGGTACCGATGGCCGAGCTCGAGGCTATAGTCGACGATATCGAGCAGGAGCTCCAGAATTCGCTTGAGCGAGAGGTCTCGTCGGTCAAGATAGGCGAGATGGTCATGGACAGGCTCAAGAATCTCGACGAGGTCGCCTACGTCCGCTTCGCGTCCGTCTACAGACAGTTCAAGGATATCAATACTTTTATGGACGAGCTCAACAAGCTGCTCAGTTCCAAGGAGTGAGCCCGTCCGGGTCATGGTAAATAACTTTTCCGAGTTTTGCGGCGAGCTCCTGCGCTGCGGCTTTTCCATGGGAGGCGGCAATCCCAAGGGGATATACTCCGTCGTGCCGTACACGTGGGAGGAGCAGGACTATCTCGGCGTAGTAGCGCGCTGGCACACCGGAGACCCCGAGACCGATCCCTGGGAATGGCGCATGCGGGTGCTCGAGGAGCGGGACGATATCGCGTACGCGAAGGTCTTCTTCAATATCAGCGGCTTCATCTCAAAAGAGTGGTATCCCCGCTTTCTCGCGGTCAGACGCGGCGGCGAGACCTTCGACGAAGCCTATGAGCGCGGCGCGGTGAGCCGCATGGCGAAGAGAGCCTACGACGTCATCCGCGAGATCGATTCTCTGCCGTTTCACGAGATAAAGGCTCTCGCATTCGTTTCGCGCGAGGAGAACGCGCAGTTCGAGCAGGCGCTCACCGAGCTGCAGATGAAGATGTTCATCACCATCGACGGCAGAGCTCAGAAGGTCAATAAGTACGGTATCCCTTACGGCTGGTCCAGCACGTCGTTCTCGACGGTCGAGAGCTTCTGGAGCCGGAGGGGAGCCGAGCTCGAGGACCTCGAACCGGACGAGAGCTTCGAGCTTATTAGAGAACGCATCCTCGAGCTCAATCCCGAAGCCAAGCGCTCGCGGATTGACAAATTCATAAGAGGCAAATAAAAAAGCATCCGTCACGAGAACGGATGCTTTTTCGATTTTATCGGAGCTCAGATCTCCATGGAATTGGCCGAGATGTCGACGAAGCCTATCTTGATCTCGCAGTTGAATTCTCGCGCGAGAAGATCGGCGAGCTCGTCTCGGGCCTTCAGAACGTCGTCTCTGTCCACGCCGCCAAAGCCGTCGATGGGGAAGAAGACGTGGCTCGTCTCCTCGGTGATCTTGCCGTCGTCGCTCTGACGCCAAATCCAGCGTCTCGTCTTGACCGTGTGTCCGCTGACGTAGACGAGCTCGCCCTCGGGCATGACCTCGGTCTCCGTCTCTCCCATCGGCAGGAAGTGATCCTCGGAAGTCGAGAAGCGTATCTCGATGTCGCCCTCGGCCTTTTCGATATCGTGCGCGCCCATCGGGAGCTGATAGCGCAGCGAGAAAGCGTTGCCGAGGTCGACGACGGGGTTGATGTGAGGCAGAGCGCCGCTCTTCTGCACGCGCTTCGTGAGCGCCTCGATGGAGCACATGAACTTGTTCGGGTTCATGCCGAGCACCTGAAAGGCGTCTCTGCAGGCCTTTATGTTCGGCAGCTCGCGCACGTTGTCGGCCGCGTGCTCGGCGGCAAATCGAGCGGCCTCGTCGTCGAGCATTTTGGCTACGGCGGCGTTTTCCGAGCGGTTGTCGAAGCCGGTCGCGACTACGACGCCGACGCAGTAGTCGGGCAGCTTCTCAAATACGTCCTTGGCGACGATAAACTGTTTCATCGGTGATCCTCCCGGAAGCGTGACTCAATAATTTTCGGCGGTTATCTCGAAATAGCTCTGCGGATGCGCGCAGGTCGGGCAGATCTCGGGGGCCTTGGTCCCGACGACGATGTGACCGCAGTTGCGGCACTCCCAGACCTTGACGGTGCTCTTTTCGAAGACCTGTCTGGCCTTCACGTTGGCGAGCAGAGCGCGGTAGCGCTCCTCGTGGCGCTTTTCGATGGCGGCGACGAGACGGAACTTCTCGGCGAGCTCGGGGAAGCCCTCCTCCTCGGCGGTCTTCGCGAAGCCGACATACATGTCGGTCCACTCGAAGTTTTCACCGTCGGCGGCGGCCTCGAGGTTGGCGGCGGTGTCGCCTATGCCCGCAAGCTCCTTGAACCACATCTTGGCGTGCTCTTTCTCGTTGTCGGCGGTCGCCTGAAAGATGGCGGAGATCTGCTCAAAGCCCTCTTTTTTAGCGGCGCTCGCGAAATAGGTGTACTTGTTTCTGGCCTGGGATTCGCCCGCGAAGGCGGCCTCGAGATTCTTCTCGGTCTGGGTTCCGGCGTACTTGTTAGCCATTTTTATCTCCTCTTTTCTTTTTGATTTACTTTTCCATGCCGCAGGGCCAGGAGCTCTCGGCGGTGAGTTTTTCCTTCGTGACGGAATTATAGAAGCCGTAGCCTCCGGCAAGATTATAGCACTCGAAGCCGTACTGCGCGAGCATGCGGCAGGCTATATAGCTGCGCAGACCGCTCTGGCAGTGGACGTAGACGGGCTTGCCGGCGGGAAGCTCTCCGTGTCTGTCGCGCAGCTCGTCGAGCTGGAGATTGATAAAGCCGTCGATATGCCCCGCTTCGTACTCCTTAGGAGTGCGCGTATCGAGCAGGGTAACGCTCCCGTCTCTAGGCAGAGCGTCGACGTCTTCGACGTGGAACTGCCTGAACTTGCCGGTAGCGACGTTTTCGGCGATGAAGCCTATGACGTTGACGGGGTCCCTCGCGGAGGAATAGGGGGGCGCGTAAGCAAGCTCGAGCTCCTTGAGGTCGATCATTGTCATACCGCACTTCATGGCGGTCGCAATGACGTCTATGCGCTTGTCGACGCCTTCATAGCCGACGATCTGCGCGCCGAGGATCTTGTTCGTGCCGCGCTCGAAGATCGCCTTTATCCACATGTTTCTCGCTCCGGGATAATAAGACGCATGCGCCGCGGCGGAGATGATTATCGCCTCGCTGTCGAAGCCGAGCGAAGCCGCGTATTCCTGCGTAAGGCCGACGGAAGCCGCGGTCATGTCGAACACCTTGACGACGGACGTGCCCATGGAGCCCCGATAGCTGCTCGAGCCGCCGCATATGTTGTCGGCCGCGATGCGCCCCTGCTTGTTCGCGGGGCCTGCGAGCGAGATGAGGGCTTTGTTTCCCGCGACGAGATATCTTACCTCGACGGCGTCGCCGACGGCGTAGACGTCCCTCGCGGAGGTCTCCATACGGTCGTTGACGAGTATGCTGCCCTTCATCCCGAGCGCGAGCCCGGCCTTCTTTGCAAGCTCGGTATCAGGCGTTACGCCGAGCGCGAACATGAGCATATCTGCCTTGAGCTCTTTCCCGTCTATCTCGAGCGCGACCGCGTCGCCTTCGGCCTTGACGGCGCTCGCGCCCTTGCCGAGGATGAGGTCGACGCCGTTCTTGCGGAAGCAGGCGTGGATCATCGAAGCCATGTCCGCGTCGAATGTCTTGAGCAGGTGCGGCATAAGCTCGACGACCGTCGTTTTTATCCCGGCTCCGACGAGGTTTTCTGCCATTTCAAGACCTATGAAGCCGCCGCCCACGACGATCGCGCTCGTAGGCTTCTTTTCGTCGATGAAATCGCGAATGGCGAAGCAGTCCTCGACGGTGCGGAGCGTGAATATCCTGTCGCTCCCGGGGACGGGGAACGGCGGGAGCGAGGCCTTCGCTCCGGGCGATAGGACGAGCTTGTCGTACTTATCCTCGAAAACACGTCCGCCGTCGATATCGCGGACGGTCACGGTCTTGCTCGCCAAGTCGATCGAGGTCACCTCATGCCTGACCTTTATGTCGATATCGAAGCGCGTCTTGAAGCTCTCCGGCGTCTTGAGCGTAAGCTCGGACTTGTCCGCGATGACTCCGCCGACGTAGTAGGGGAGACCGCAGTTGGCGTAGGAGACGAAGCCGCTTCGTTCATAGACCGTTATCTCGGCCTTCTCGTCGAGCCTGCGGAGCCTTGCCGCCGCGGACGCGCCGCCGGCGACGCCGCCGATGATTATTACTCTCATAAGGTGAACTCCTTTCGGATCAGTGGATTATTACGTTATAGCCCTGAAGGGCGAGCACGGCGCGGAGCTTTTCCATCTTTGCGTCGCTCGGCGGCTCCGCGACGAATATCTTTTCGTTTCGAAGGAGCCGGTCGTATTTGGATACGCCGAGCGTATGGTAGGGGAGCAGCTGTATGAGCTCGACCGCGTCGCGGAATTCGCTGAGGAACTCTCCCGTCTTTTCCATATTCTCGACGGTGTCGTTGAACATGGGTATCGTCGGGATGCGTATCTGGAGCTTACCGCCCGAGAGACCTATTCTGCGGCAGTTTTCGAGAATGAGTTCGTTCGGGACTCCGATGACCTGCTCGTGCAGCTTACTGTCCATGCATTTGAGGTCGTAAAGGAAAAGGTCCGTATAAGGCAGGACGCGCTCAATGACTTCCCATTTAACGAAGCCGGTCGTGTCGACGGCGGTGTTTATCCCGGCCTCCTTGCATCTGCGCAGGAGCTCGAACGTGAAATCCGGCTGAGAGAGACATTCGCCGCCCGAGACCGTTACGCCGCCGCCCGAGGTGTCGAAAAACGGCTTGTCGCGAAGCAGGCGGTACATGACCTCGTCTATCGTTTTGTCGTCTCCGCACATGTAGAGCGCCTCGGCCTTGCAGGCCTGCGCGCACTTTCCGCACTCGTCGCAGAGCGTCTTGTCGACGCGCGGGTAGCGAATAGGCGCGCCGGTCGCGTCGGTATCCTCGGAGCCCTCGGAAACGCAGCCGTGCGGGCATACGCCGAGGCACTTGCCGCACTTATCCAGACCGAGACAGCGGATCTTCATCCAGTTGAGCTCGGTCTTGAATTCCTGCGACTCCGGGCTGTGGCACCACGGGCAGCGCAGCGGGCATCCCTTGAGAAAGACGGTCGTGCGTATCCCGGGCCCGTCGTGGACGGAAAAGCCCTGAATATCGTAAGTTTTTCCGGTCAGCTTCTTATCCATTTACGACTCCGGTCTTTTTCTTCTATAATACAAAATACGGAGCGCTTTTTCAATAACCGTATTGCACTTTTAATATAAGTTGCGCTATAATAGATTGATTTAATATGAAATCTCAAAAGGAGGCAATACCATGTTCCAGTTCGTTCCGATGTCCGAAAGGATCAGAGCGATCCGCGCCAGACGCGACGCGTTTACCTCCGGAAAATACATGACCATAAACACGGAGCGTACGAAGCTATATACCGACTACTACAAAGCTCACGAGAACGAGTACCCCATGCTCAAGAGGGCCAATGCTCTCTATAACTGGGTCGAAAAGCGTGAGATAAAGGTCTTCGACGACGATATCTTCGTCGGCGTGCCCGGCCCCGAGCAGCGCTGCCTGAGCCCTTACGTCGAGTGGGACTGCAAGTGGATACCCAGCGTCGTCGACGACGAGGAGGCCTTCAAGGAGGCCTGGCAGACCGAAGGCTCCATCTACATGAGCGACGAGCAGCGCGAGGTCCTGCGCGAAGCGTACGAGTACTGGAAGGACAGGACCCTCACCAAGATGGTGACCGGCGCTTTGACCGAGGACTTCTGGGAGGCCGCCGGCAACGGCTGCATCCTCAACATGACGAGGACCGGCGCGATGGCGATGGGCGTTTCCGGCATCGCCCAGGGGCACTACATAGCCAACTTCAACAAAGTCGTGAACGTCGGCTTCGGCGAGGTGCGCCGTCAGATACTCGAAAAGCTCGACGCCATGAAGGGCAAGGTCTTCGGCGACGACGCCAAGAAGCATATATTCTACTACGCTATACTGCGCGTCTGCGACGCGGCGATACTTCTCGCGAAGAGATATGCCGCAGCGTGCCGCGACAAGGCGCAGGACGCCATAGGCGACCGCAGGGAAGAACTTCTCCGCATGGCCGACTCTCTTGACTGGATAATGGATAAGCCCGCCAGAACGTTCTGGGAGGGCCTTCAGGCCATCATCCTCTATCAGCTCATGCTCTCGACCGACGCGCAGCAGCACGGCCAGTCAATCGGCCGCGTCGACCAGTACGTCGGGGATCTGCTCGAGGCCGAGCTCGCGGCGGGGAAGATAACCGACGAGCAGGCGCAGGAATACTCCGATGCGTTCATACTCCGTCTGAGCGATATTATCGTGCTCCCGTCCTTTGCCTCCAACAGCAAGGTCATCGACCTTAAGGCCAACGGCAAGAACCTCTATAACTCCATCTATAACGGCCTCACGCCGACCGCCGGCATCGCGCTGACGCTCGGCGGCATGAAGCCCGACGGCACGGACGGCTCCAACGCCGCCACGCGCAAGCTCCTGCAGACCTACGGCAGAATGGGCTTCCCCGATCCGACCGTCGCGCTCCGCGTCTGCAAGACCACGCCGGACGACGTATGGCGCCTCGGCATCGAGTCCAGCAAGCGCTGCGGAGGCATTCCGCAGTTCCAGAATGACGACCTCATCGTCCCCATGATGCGCGACAAGTTAGGCTTCAGCATCGAGGAGGCGAGAGACTACAGCATCGTCGGCTGCGTCGAGCCCGCCGGAACGGGCAACGAGTGGCCCGCCTGCGGAATGACGGGTCGCGAATCCATCTGGAACATGGTCAACATGGTCGTCATGACCATAAACGGCGGCGTCAACAAGCGCTCCGGCAAGACCGGCTACGCCTGCAAGAAGCTCTACGAGTACGAGAGCTTCGACGAGTTCAAGGCAGCCTTCGAGGCGCAGATGCAGAACGCTCTCGACTGGTCCGTGTCTTATTCCAACACTTTCGAGCTCGTCTATTCGCATTATTTCCCGTGCGTCGTCGCCTCCTCCATGATGGAGGGATGCCTCGAGTCCGGAAAGGACGTTACCGAGGGCGGCGCGAAACACAACCGCTGCGGCCTGACCGCCATCGGCACTGCGAACGTAGGCGACAGCCTCATGACGATAAAGAAGCTCTGCTTCGACGACAAGACAGTCTCCCTGCGCGAACTCTATGACGCGCTCGAGGCCGATTGGGAGGGCTACGAGGACCTCCGCCAGACGATAATCAACGCCGTTCCGCACTACGGCAACGACATTGACGAGGTCGACGACCTCGCGTCCTGGGCGCTCGGCAAATTCGCCGACATCATGAGCAAGGAGACCGGCCCGCGCGGCCACTATTCCGGCGGCACCTTCACGATGACGGCTCATATCTATTCCGGCGCTACCACAGCCGCGACTCCGGACGGGCGCAAGGCCGGCGAGCCGCTTGCCGACGCGATAAGCTCGCGTCAGGGTCTTGACAAGAACGGCCCGACCGCCTATATCCGCAGCGCCGCAAAGCTCCCGCAGAGCACTCTCACCAACGGCGACCAGCTCAACATCCGCTTCTCGCCCAAGAGCGTCGAGGGCGACGAGGGCGCGCTCAAGCTCCGCCAGCTCATCTCGACCTATTTCATGCTCGGCGGCATGCAGGTGCAGTTTAACGTCGTGTCCTCCGATCAGCTCCATGAGGCGCAGGCCAAGCCGACCGAGTATCAGGACCTCGTCGTTCGCATAGCGGGATTCTCGACTTACTTCGTATCGCTCGACAAGAAGACGCAGGACGACTTCATCACCCGCACCGAGCAGTCCGTGTGACGCCCATCAGTTTCGTTTATAAAAAACTTTCACATAAAACCGGAAGGAGAAAACGTCATGCAGAACAAGAAGAGATGGTACAGATACTTTAAGACCGAGGCCACGAGGGAAGAGATCGAGCAGACCGTCGCAGAGGGCTTCGATCACGTCAGAGACCGCAAGTCGCCGTTTTCCGGCGCGTACACTCCGCCCGATTCCGACGCTTTCGTCGGAAAGGACTTCTATCTGCGCTGCGAGGAACGCGATTACGGCTTCTCCTTCAAGGGCATCAACGAGGTCGTCTTCTCCGAACCCGGCGAGCCCGACAAGACCTGCTACTGCAACGTAAAGACTCTCGATAATGAGGTCTATTTCGTCAATTTCCTCGTTCCGGGCTATGCGACCTCCCGCCAGATAACCATGATAGCCGACACCAAGTCCGGCTGCGGCACGGTCGTCGATGCGCACGTCGGAACGGAATATCAGGCGATAGATGTCGGCCGCGACTTCTATTTCGGCCGCTTCGACGGCGACTACGAGGGCGGCGAGCTTCACGGCTTCACCAACGAGCTCGTAGGCACCGCCATCGAGTGGAGCTACGGCCCCAACGTCATGGCCATCAAGCATATCTACAACAGCAACCTCTACTACACCTACGGCGCGATGACCGCTCAGGGCGCGTGGCTCGCGACGAACCCCGCCGACTACGTGAAGATCAGAGACAACCTCTTCCTTTTCAGCTTCGTTGAGGAGCGTCAGGGCGGCGTGCAGGCAATATTCCTCATCGACCTCGACCGCATGCACGACGTCGGCTGCTTCTACGGAGCCGGCCACGGTCATCTTTCCAGCTCCTGCGTCGGAGCCGTCGGCAAGAAGGCCGATATACTCACGATCTTCTGATACACGGACTATTAGGAACATAACTGAAAGGAGCGCAGACGATGAAGCAGAAGGTCAAAAGATTTTACAGATACTTCAAGGTAGATACCACAAAGGAAGATATAATAAAGACCGTTTCCTCGGGCTTCGATCCCGCGCAGTACGCGCATACGAGAACGATGAAGGGCATATACTGCCCGGCCGATACTGATGCGCTTGTAGGAAGAGACTTTTACCTTCGCTGCGAGGAGCGCGACTACGGCTTCTCCTTCAAGGCGCTCAATGAAGTCGTTTTCTCCGAGCGCGGCGAGCCCGACAAGACGTGCTATTGCAACGTAAAGACTCTCGACGGTGAGATCTATCTTATAAATTTCCTCGTTCCGGGGTACGCGACGTCCCGTCAGGTGACGCTCATAGCCGACACGAAGACCGGCTGCGGCACCGTCTGCGACGCGCACATCGGAACGGAGTACACGAACATCGACGTCGGCCGCGAGTTCTTCTTCGGCAGGTTCGACGGCGATTTCGAGGGCGGCGAGCTGCACGGCTACACGACCGAGATGGTCGGCAAAGCCATTGAGTGGTCCTACGATCCCGACTCGATTCTCCAGAAGCACATTTATAACAGCAATTTGTACTATACCTACACCAACCTGACCGCCGGCGGCGCTTGGATGGCCTCCAATCCCGCGGACTACGTCAAGATAAGGGACAACATATACGTCTTCAGCTTCGTTGAGGAGCGTCAGGGCGGCGTTCAGGCGCTGTTCCTCATGGACCTCAACCAGATGCACGACGTCGGCTGCTTCTACAGCGCGGGTCACGGACATCTCTCCAGCGCCTGCATCGGCGCCGTGGGCAAATACGCCGATCCGACGACGATATTCTGACTAACGTTTTCCGCATTCTCTTTCGAAAAGGACATTGATCTGACATGAGCTCTCTCACGGCGAAAAACAAGGTAGGGTCCGACCTGACCGAGGGCAATATCTTTATAACGCTCATAAAGTTCTCGATCCCGCTCCTGCTGGCGAACGTCATCCAGCAGGCGTACAACACGGTCGACCTCATCGTCATAGGCCGTTTCGCCGGCGCGGTCGGCACAGTCGGCACCTCGACGGGCGGCGAGATAGCGAACTTCCTCTCCATGCTCGGCATCGGCTTCGCCGCCGCGGGGCAGGTCTACGTCGCTCAGCTCGCCGGAGCAAAGGACGAGGAGCGTACCAAGCAGGCGATAGGCACGCTGATGACGATCATGCTCGCTTCGAGCGTCGTCCTGGGCGTAGTGTGCACGTGCTTTACGGGCTGGTTTCTCAACCTTCTCAAGACCCCGGCAGAGGCCATGGGCGAGGCGCGAAACTACATGATAGTGACCTGCCTCGGCATTCCGTTCGTATACGGCTATAACGCCGTCACGAGCGTTTTGCGCGGCATGGGCGAGTCGAAGCGGCCGCTGCTCTTCGTAACGATAGCCGCGATAAGCAACATCATTCTCGACGTCATATTCGTCGCTTGGTTTAAGATGGCTTCGCTCGGCACGGCGCTCGCGACAGTCATCGCGCAGGCGTTCTCGTTCATCGCCTCTGCGGTATACATGTACCGCCACAGGGAGCAGATGGGCTTCGATTTCAAGCTCTCGAGCTTCAAGCTGCATAAAGAGCCGCTCAAGATCATTCTCCGTCTCGGCATACCCAAGGCGCTCCAGTCGGGACTTATCAACATCTCGATGCTCTACTGCATCCGTCAGATCAACGCCTTCGGCCTTGCCGAATCGGCGACGAACAGCATAGGCAACAAGATACTGCGTCTGTCGAACCTCATAACCGTCAGCGTCGATACGGGCGCCGCGGCGATGATAGGGCAGAACCTCGGCGCGAGGAAATACGACCGCGCGAAAAAGATCGTCTACAGAGCGCTCGTGGTCGCGCTCATAGTGGCGGCCACAAACATTGCGGTCGGCCTGACCATGCCGCGCACGATATTCAAGTTCTTTATCAACAAGGACATCCAGCCCGAGGTCGTCGAAAAGGTCCTCGATTACAGCGTCGACTTCATGCGCATCAACTGCTGGGCGTTCTTCCTCTCGGCGTTCATGGGGCCTTACGGGGCCATGATAACGGGCGACGGAAACGCAAATCTCAGTTTCCTCATCGGCATCATAGACGGCGTCGTGCTGAGGATAGGCATAAGCGTCGTCCTCGCGCAGGTCTTCCACATGGGCGTTTACGGCTACTTCTACGGCAACGCGCTCGCGCGCATCGCGCCCGTCGTCATAGACATGGCGTATTTCTACTCCAACCACTGGCGAAGGCGAAAGCTGCTCACCGAACAATAAAGAAATATCCCGCCGAGTTTTCGGCGGGATATTTTATGCGTTTTCGTCAGGGCGTCACGACGGCCATGTCCGCGACGATCTTCGGCTCGTTCTTGCTCTCGCGCACCTGCGCCCAGTAGCCGACGGGAGGCTGATGGAGGTTACATCCGTCCTTGATGAGCTGCTGCTTGAGCGCGGCGCCGTCGAGGTCGCGCAGAGCGCAGCCGGCGTCTATCGCCATGGCGGCTGCGGTGCCGCCGGCCTGACCCATGCTCATGCTCGTTCCGATGATGCGCGTCGCGCAGATAGCGTGGAAGTCGGCGGAGTAGCAGCGGCCGACCGCGAGCAGATTGTCTATCCCTGCGGCGACGAGGGAGCGGTAGGGGATCTCGGCGTACTCCTTCGGGTTCGTTCTGACCTCCCACGTGTCGAGGTCGGGCGTCACGAACGGGTGGAGCATGCGGTCCTTCGCGTCCTGCATCGGGCGGCATATCGCGGGCTCGATGGGCGCCTTCGCATGTATGTGGCGTATCGCAGTCTGCGTGCCGGGCGTCGGTACGTGCGTGTCGAACGGCTCGCAGAACTGCGCTATGCCGTCGTCGAACTTGCGCGCGGCGGCGAGGTCCTCTGACTTGAGAATATACTCGCCGATTATCCTGCGCGAGTCGCGCACGCCGTTCATCGGCGCGAAGTTCGAGAGCACGGCGTTTTCATAGCCGGGCACGTACTTTTTCAGGAACGCGACGAACTCGAGCACCTTGCCGTGCTGGTCGACGATCTGCCGCGTGAGGTCCATGACGTCGTCGCCGTGCGTGTCGTAGGTATGCGTCGCGTCGAGCGAGACGTCGGTGCAGGTGCGGTCGCGCCCGACGGGAAGCTCGAAGATTATGAACCCGCCGCTGAGTATCTCTCGTATATCGCCGTTGGCAAGCGCCTCGTACTCCTTGGCGATGAGCAGATTGCGGTGCTGCGCGTTGGGATTGTTCTCGATGTATTCGCGGCTCGCGCGCTGATACTCCTCGACGTTGACGTAGCTGAGCCTGAAGCCCATCGTCGCGGCCGAATTGAGCCCGAGGTACTCCGCGTCGCTTATCTCGGTCGGTACGCCGGCCGCGAAGGCGAGGTCCGCGTCGCCGGTCGCGTCGATGAAGACCTTGCCGGTGACCTCGATCTTGCCGGACTTGCAGTAGCAGATGACCTTCGTTATCTTCTTGTCCTCGACCTCGCAGTCGACGACGTGGGTGCCGTAGAGGATGCGGCAGCCGGCCTTGAGCAGGAGCTGCTCCATCATTACCTTGCCCTTCTCGGGCTCGATGACGGGCTGATGGCCCTTGACGGTGACGTCGCCGTCCTTTTCCATGCGGTCGTAGAGCTCTTTTCCGAGCCCGTCGATGCAGCCGGCGGCGCCGGTAATGTAGCCGTTGGTAAAAAGCCCGCCGAGCGACTCGCGCATCTCGAGCAGAATAGTGCGCTTGCCGGCGCGCGCGGCCGCGAGAGCCGCCGTAAAGCCGGAGCAGCCGCCGCCGCAGACGACGACCTCGGCGTCAAATCTCTTGCACGTTGTGAGCATAATTGACCTCCGTTCGCGTTTTTCTTTATTGTATTCTTTTTCGCGCGCGCATTCAAGAGGGGAGAGGCCCAAAAACGGAACGAGCCCCGTGCGACACACACGGGGACCCGTTCCGTTTCGAAAGAAGACAGTTCATGAACTGCTTTAAACTATATCAGGCGTAGCCGGTCTTTTCGTACTGGATCGGCGCGCGCTCGATCTCCTTCGGATCGATGCCGAAGTGCGCGACGTTGTACTCGTCGATGGCCTCGGTGATCGCGTCGTAGACGCCGTCGTAAACGCTGCCGGGGCCGCCCTGGGCTATGCAGGGGATGATGCCCTTCGGAGACTTGAACAGATCGAGGTACTTCCAGACCTTCTCCTTGGTCTCCTCTTTAGTCCAGCCCTCGTAGTCATAGTCCGCGCCGTCGAAGCCGCCCATGAACGCTATCTTGCCGCAGTATTTGTCGACAAGCTCGGGCAGATTGTTGGACTTCATGCAGCCCTGCCAGACGTCGATGCCCATATCGATCATGGAGGGGACGAGCGTCGCCGCGTAGCTGTCGGAATGATGGATGACGAGCTCGACGCCGTGGGCCTTATAATAGCCGTATATCTGCTGATACGGCTCGACGAAGAAGTCCTCGAACATCGCCGGGCTCATGAACGTGCTCGTGCGGCTGCCCCAGTCGTCGTGATGGAACAGCGCGTTCGGGTGCGCGTTTTCGCATATCTGCTCGGCGAGCTCGAGCTCCCAGTCGGTCAGGTATTTGATGAGGTCGTGCATCTCGTCCTCGTACATGGCGAGGTTGACGAGCGTGTTGGTTATCTCACCGAGGCAGTGGCACTGCTCGAAGAGGCCCGGCACGACGAAGACCGCCTTATACGCCAGATCGCCGCCCTTGGCCATGCCGCCCTTGATGATCTCCCATTCCTGCGGAGCGAACTTGAGCTCGGGAGCGTGCACGTAGTCGCGCCAGTGCTCGATATCCTTGATGACGACCTTGTCCGGCGTATGGACGGGGAAGGCGCCCGGCGTGCCGACGGGGAAGCTGTAATAGATGCCCCAGGCGTTCTTGACGTTCTCCTCGCCGTACTTGGGATAGGCGCTGTGGAACATGGAGGGGTTCATTATGAGCCGGACGGCCTCGTACTGATTGGAGAACCGATCGGGAGCGAGGCCCTTGACCGCCTCATAAAAGTTCTGCTTCGGGTTGAGCATAGGGTTTCTCCTTCCTTGTATCTTCCTTCCTGCGATAAGGGATATCCTTCTGACAATATATAGTATCACGCTTTGCCGTCATTTTCAATAAATATCGCGCGTTTTCGGCAAAAATGTTTGTGATATTTTCACTTTATGCCTATTTCTGTCAGAGCTGACACCGGCTTCAGACCCAAAAAGTTACAAACAGAGAAGAAAAGACAAATTTTTGTAATCTTTTAGTTGACATCTGTAATTATTTGAGTTATTATGTCAATGCACGTTTTGGGAGAACTCTATCCCTGCGTGTAAAGTCAATCAAATCGTCGATCACGGAGCGCCGGAAAGCAGCATCCTGCCCGGTACTCAAGCCGACAATAGCAAAGCAGCCGAAAGACTGTGACGCAAAGCTACAGGGCCTAAACGCGAAAGCGCATGGCAGCCAGTTGCCGAAGGGAGTATCTCGTAAGCGGATAGGCCTGTTTTCGCGGCGTTTTTCTTTTTTAATACTTTTCCGAAAAAGCCTGAAACAAATATATACAACAGTTCGTCAATTATATAGAGATTTTTCATTGATATTACCAAGGTTTTACACTTGACTCTTACCGCGGTGTCAGTGGTAAAATTCATATAATCGACGAATTGCGGCCTTTTTTCACAAACAACGCCGGAATATTCGCATTATTCAATCAAAATATTCAATCTATGGCCTGTAAGGAGTCAAATAATGGACACTGAGAATGTTAAAATGCCCGTGAGCGGAGAAAAAGAGACCGCGCCGAAGAAAAAAAGCAAGGTCGCGGGGACGATCTCGACGGTGCTCGTCGTCATAGTCGTCCTGCTCGCCGCCGCACTCGTCGGCGCGCGCATCTTCGGACTGAAGGTCTATACGATCCTCTCCGGCTCGATGGAGCCGACCTACCACACCGGCGCCATCATCTACGTCAAGACCGTCGATCCCCTCACGATAGAGGAGGGGACCCCGATAACCTTCATGCTCGACGAGAACACGATCGCGACGCACAGAGTCGTCGCCGTCTTCCCGGACGAGGAGGACGCGACGGTCGTCCGCTTCCAGACGAAGGGCGACGCGAACGATTCCCCGGACGGCTCGCTCGTCCACTGCAGGAACGTCATAGGCGTCCCCGTATTTACAATACCTTATCTTGGCTACGTCGCCAATTACATACAGCATCCCCCGGGCAGATATGTCGCCATCGGAGTCATAGTCCTTATCCTGCTCCTGGCGTTCGTGCCCGACCTGTTTGACGATAACAAGAAAGGAAAATCTGAAAAGGAGGTCGTAAGCGACAAGAGGGAAGAAAATGAAAGCGCTCAGCTGAGCGCGGATGAAAGCGCCCGGCCGAGCGCGGAAGATATCCCGGCCGAAAACCCCGAAGAATAAGAAGAAAAGGAGTAAACCATGAAGAACAAGAAGACCCTTAAGGTCCTGGCTCTGGCTCTGGCGTTCGTTCTCGTCATCGGCATCGCCGTCACGGGTACTGTCGCGTATCTGACTGCCACGACCACGGCGATCACCAACACGTTTACTGTTGGTAAGATCGAGATTACTCTTACGGAAACCGCGAATCTTTCGTTCAAAATAGTTCCTGGTTCGAAAGACACAAAGGATCCGACCATCACCGTTAAGAGCGGCAGCGAAAAGTGCTATGTCTATGCTTGCGTAGAAAACAACCTCGTCATCGACAGCACTGTTGTTGGTACTCCGAATATCGTAAGTACTGATTGGACAGCTATTGCGACCAGCGGAAATAAAACGCTTTATCGCTATAAGGAAATAGTTGATGCGGCTAGCGCTGACAAAGCCCTAGCTCTGTTCACTGAGGTTGCGTACTCTAACACAATCACTGAGAGCACGATTACTGCTCTTGATGGTAAGACGATTGTCGTTACTGCTTTTGCACACCAGTCTGATAATGTTGAGCAGAGTGCAGCCGATGCGACCGCCAAGACTACTCTCGGCGTTTCTGGTACCTAATTACTTATACTGAATCCAAAAATACACTAAAGGAGACAAAACAATGAGTAAGAAAAAGATACTTACCATCGCCCTCTGCGTCGCGCTCGTCGCCGCGCTCGTGATCGGCGGATCTATCGCATACTTCACCGATAAGACTCAGACTGAGACTAACGTCTTCACGCTTGGTAAGGTTGACATCAGCCTGGCTGAGCCCAAATGGGATCCCGAGGCTGAGCACACTGTGATGCCCGGCACGTTCTATGATAAAGACCCGACTATAACTGTTGAAGATGGCAGTGAAGACTGCTGGGTTTTCGTGGAACTTGAGTTCTCCCGCTACGTCCCCATGATTCAGTACCTCCAGAACACAGTTGATGGTTTTGCTACCATGACTCCGATTCAGCAGACTGTAGCCCTTACTGACAGATTCCTGGTTGATTTTGAGAACGAGAATTGGAAAATCATGAATC
>JAFZAM010000229.1 GCA_017557265.1 Oscillospiraceae bacterium
ACGGAGGCCTCGAGCGCGGAATAGAGCGCCTCGTCGTTGGCCTCTCCGACCGTCTCGCGCAGCTCGGCCGCCTCCGTCAGCATCTTGGTCGCGGGCAGCTTGTTGTCCCCGGCGACGGAGATGTTGGCCTGCTCGATGAGGACCTGCATCTGGTTGTTCAGCGCGATGTCGCGCTGCTCGGATATCTCCTCGTTCTGGCGGACTATCTCCTCGTTCTGGTTCTTTATCTGCTCGTTTTGCGCGCTTATCTGCGCGTTTTTCATCAGCGCATAGGTCAGAAACCCGCCGAGCAGCGCTATGACGACGGCCGCGGAGATCACAGCCGTCCTTATTTTCCTGCGCCTCGCGCGCTGGCGCAGCTGGTCGTAGCTGACGCCAAGAATGGGCGCGAGGATGCGGAGCTTCTCCCGCGCGAGCTTCTTAAGCGACTCCGCGACCGACGCTCCCCTGACGTCGGCGGCGAGCGGCTCTATCTCGACGGTCCTTCCCTCCTGCCGGATAAAGCGCAGCTGCGGCGGGAAGGCCTCGTCCGGCTCGCCGTTTGCGAGGACGGTGAGGATGCGGTCGCGCCGGCCGATGGAGATGAAATACTCCATCTCCGTCATGCACCACTTCGACTGCAGATAGTCCGGCGAGCAGACGGCGATGAGCCACTCGGAGGCGTCCAGAGCGGCCTTGATGTCCCCGCCGAGGTCCGTCGAGAGCGGCAGCTCCTCCTGGTCGCGGAAGACGCGGCCCATTTTTCTGCGCCCGGAGGAGGCCCTGACGTCCTTCGGGATGGAATATCCCTCGATGAGGGTATGGAGTTTTTTCGCTATCGCCTCGTCCGGGAGCTTATGGCGGTAGGATATAAAGGCGGTGTAGGCGTATTGCTGCACGTGCTTCACCCCAAGCTCTTTTTTCTTGATTTTAACACAGGGACGGGCCGTTTACAATATGCGGCAAAAGCGGGGCCGCGCAGGATAAACGGCGCCGACTGTTGAATTTCGCGCGGAAATGATGTATGATAAAAGAAAAAACACGGAGGTCAGTCATGATAATCAAAGGAACTCTCTACTATAAGGGCATCATAACCGTCGAGGATAAGTTCGAGGGCTTCGACACCTCGAAAAAGGGCGAAATTGATCCCGACGTCGCCGACTCCATCGCCTTCGCGCTCTACGGCAAGACCGTCTTCAACGACATCACCAAGCTCAGCAAGGGCGTGCCCCTCATCGATCTCGAGATAGAGTGCGGCGGCAAGAAGACCCGCGTCGTCAGGCAGCCGAGATACGTCGCCATGGAGAGCTACGGCGCAGGCCGCCCCTCCCCCGAGCAGTGGAACATTCAGGACGGCACCCCGAAGCTCCAGACCCTGAACGCCGACGAATACTTCAAGCGCGTCAAGGACTGCATCGACATGGATTACGACGCCTTCGCGGCCTTCTGCAAGGGCTGAGCGCCCCTAAAAACACGAAAAAGCCCATCCGGCCGGATGGGCTTATTGTTTTTTATTCGTCTCCGCCACAGAGATTGTACATGAGCAGGCTCAAGAGCAGGCCCGTGCGGACGTTCGCATCCTCGAGGTCGCCCAGACGCACGGCCTCGCGCAGGTGCTCTATCCTGTATACGACGCTGTTGCGGTGAAGGTGCATCGCCTCGCCGGTCTCCTTCGCGCGGCGCTCGTTCATCAGATACGTATAAAGCAGCTGGAGATTGTTCGTGCCGTTTTTTCTGTCGAGCTCCGCGATCTCCGCGAGCGCGCGCCCGTTGTCGGACAGCAGCCACTGCCGGATGGTATCGTAGGAGTTGTTCAGCAGGCAGTAGGGCATATACTCGTCGAAGCAGAAGACGTGCGGATAGCGGGTCCGGAGCTGCTCGATGTGCGCGCTCCTGCGCAGCCGCTCGCCGGCGTCGAGCGCCTCCTTCGCCTGCATATAGGCGACGCTTATCTGCGAGACGTCGTCGAAAAACGAGCTCACGCCGCAGGTGAGTTCGTACTTTTCGAGCAGCTCGAAGAAGCTGACCGCTTCCCTGTCGGCCGCGTCGTGTCCCTCGGCGGATGAGCCTCCGACGAGAAGGACGAGCTCCTGCTGATAGAGGGTTATGTGTACGTGCGAGAACAGCTCGGAGATATCCTTGCCCAGCCGCCCGACGAGGGTGTTCGCGACGGCGTTTACGGGGATGCGGACGAGGCACATCAGGTCGGTCGGGAAGCCGTTTTGCCTCAGGTGCTCCTCCACCTGCCCGAATTCGGTCGTGCTGCCGCTGAGAAGGTCCGTCAGCAGAGAGCTGTAGAGCACGAGCTCCGCGTTCTGGTTCTCCCAGTCGCGCGCGGCGAACTTAGCGATGAATTCGCAGAGCATATTATAGAGGTCTATCACGTCCGGCGTCGCCTCGCGGTTGTTGCAGGTCATGACGGCGTGGGCCATGTATTCCCCGTTCATGCGGAAAATGCGCCCGACGAGCGTATACGGCGAGAAGAGGTGGCCGTTGTCTATATAAAAATCGTGCTCCTCCCAGAACTTAACCCTGCCCGTGCTTCGGAATTTCTCTACGACGGACTCCGGGTGGTACCCGTGCTCTATCATGCGCTGACAGATGGCGTCGTCGCAGGGAATGTTGGCCGTGTTCGCGACGAGGCGGAAGGCGCTGTCGCTGACGGCGATGTAGTTGCCGATCATGTCCTTGCTCATCTCCATGATCTCCTGCAGACTGCAGCCGTTGGTCATCCCCTCGGCCATGCGCATGCGCCAGTCAATGATGCTGACGTAGCGCTCGCTCAGCTTTTGATATATCTCGGCGGGCTCGACGTCGTCATAGACGGCGATGACGTCGGCGTCCTCCGGCAGGCTCGAGCCGGCTCCGCAGACGCACACTATCGCCCCGTATCCGGCTGCGGCCGCTTCGCCGACGCGGTCGGGGCCGCACACTATGAGTCTATCCCTGAAGCGGCCGTCCGCCTTCTCCCCGCCGCAGAGCAGCGTTATCCCCTCGACGCGTATACGGTCCGCGTCGTCGATCCGGTTCTCGATCGGATGATCGCCCAGCGCGGCGATGAGCATGTTCAGTGTCACCAGCATCGGTCTCAGCCTTTCGTCTTGTCTTTGTATTCAGTATAGCATTCAAAGGCTTGTCGTGTCCACAAAAAAGGAAGCAGCCGCATTCACGGCTGCTTCCTTTTCGTTTAACTTACATGGGCCACTCGGAGATTATGCGCTCGCGCAGATCTCTGTTGAAAAGCCCGACGGTGTTTCTTACGGCTCCGAAGATCAGTTCGATGGCGAACAGGGTCAGGCCTACGGCCATCAGATAATAGAACGGATAGTACGGGATATAGAGGGTATCGGTCGCGGCCTTCATGGTCTTGAGGAAGCCCGCGTGCACGAAGGAGGCGTAGGTCAGCAGCACGCCGACTATGGCGCTGAGCCAGTTGACGAACGTCCAGCATATCATGGGCCCGTGTCCCGGCAGCTTGCGCATGAAGAACGTGATCTCGACCATGCCCTTCTTGTGCTGCGTAAAGGCCATGCCGAAGAATATCAGCACGGTCTCGCCGAGGCCGACGTACTCGCTGCTCCCGCGCACCGCCTTGTGCAGGACGAAACGTCCGAACACGTCGGCTATGATGACGCCGAAGTTGAATACTATCGCCAGCGCGGCGACTATGCAGCCCGCCAGGCCTATATATCCGACTATCTTTTCAACCTTATCGATGGTCTTCACGGGATAAACACCGCCTTTGAAAGATCAGTTTGGGGTCGCTCGGTACGGGGATCAGTTGTAGTAGTTGTAGACGCCGTTATAGTACTCGATGAACTCTCTGGTCTTGTCGAAGATGCCCTGACCGTCGTAGCCGGCCTCGTTCATCTCCTGGATCCAGGCGGCCCAGACGTCCTCGGCGGCCGCGGTGAGCTCGGCGTTGAACTCGTCGCTGATGGGGGCGACGGTGATGCCGGCGGCCTCAGCCTTGGCGACCATCTCGTCGCGCTGCTCGGCGTAGATCTGGCCGATGCGGTCGCGGAACCACTGCTGGGTGCCGTCGATGAGGGCCTTGAGATCGTCGGGGAGCTCGTTGTACTTATCCTTGTTCAGGCAGAAGAGCAGCTCGCTGGCGCAGCAGTGCGCGTCGACGATGTAGCCGGTCTGCTCGAGCAGAGCGCCGGACTGGATCTTGTCCCAGTCGTAGAGGTAGGAGTTGATGATGCCCTTCTCGAGGTACTCATAGCCCTCGTTGGAGCCGGCGTTGATGGGGTTGGCGCCGATGGCGGTGACCCAGTTGGAGTTAAAGCCGCCCGTGACGCGCATGTTCAGGCCCTTGAGGTCGTCCATCGAGGTGACCGGGGTGCTGGACTTGAAGCCGATGGGCATCGTGGTCGCGGAGTGGAGGGTGACGACGTAGAGGTTGCTCAGAGACTCGGTGTAGTAGTCGGTCTGCTCGAGCATGGCGGTGAGGGTCGCGGAGGCGACGTCGGCGTTATGCACGCCCATCATCGGGAGGGTAAGAGCCTCGGCGGGACGGTAGAGGCCGGCGTAGATGGTCATGGCGGACCAGAAGCCGTCGGTCAGGCCGCCGACGCAGTTGCTGACGCAGTCCTTGATGCTGCCGAGCTGTCCGTTGGCGCAGATCTGCATGTCGAGACGGCCGTTGGACTGCTCCTTGAGCATCTGGCTCCACTCGGTCAGCGCTATGTAAGCGCCGGAGTTCTCCGGGTTGGGATAGTCGATCTTGAAGGTGTAGACCTTGCCGTCGTCCTGAGCGGGGGCGGCGGAGGGCTTGGTGCCTCCGTTGCTGCAGCCGCCGAGGACCATGGCGACGACGAGCACCAGAGCAAGGATCGCGATGAGCCTTGACTTTTTCATTGTTCTTCTCCTTTTCACTTTATAAATTGAATGATATTGTTTCCCTTGCGGGTATAACACAGGGTAAGTTTTTCGCGCGGGCCGCCGCTAGAGCGTCGGGCCGTATATGATGTTGGGCAGCCACGTGGAGAGCGCCGGGAACAGGATTATGAGCACCGTCACGGCGAATATGGCTATGCAGTACGGCACGACCCGCTTGAATACGTCTTTGAGCGCCACCTCCGACGATATCGTCGACGACACGAAGACTCCGAAGCATATCGGCGGGGTGATGGAGCCGGCGCACATGATGAGGACGATGACGACGCCGAACCAGATGGGATCGAAGCCGAGGCTCGTCGCGACCGGGAGGAAGATGGGCACCGTCAGAAGGACGGTCGCCATCGAATCCATGACCATGCCGAGCAGGAAGTAGATGATCACGATGATGATCATGATGACGTAGCGGTTGACGTTCAGGCTCGCGGCGAGGCTGGCGAGGTCCTGCGGCAGATGCGTCGCCGTCAGGAAGTAGCCGAAGACGTACGCGCCGAGCATGATGAGGAAGACCATGCAGATGCTCTTGACGGAGTCGCCGAGCGCGTTTATGAAGCCCTTGAACGTGAACTTGCCTGAAAAGACCGTATAGAGGAAGGAGAGCAGGCAGCCGACGGCCGCGGCCTCCGTGGCCGAGAAGATGCCGCTGAACATGCCGCCGATGACGGCCGCGAAGAGCACCACGATGGGGATGAGCCCGATGAGGCTCCTGAGCTTTTCCTTCATGGGATAGCTCTGTCCCTTGGGCGCGAGGTCCGGCTTGAGCAGGCAGAGCACGGTGCAGGCGATGATGTAGGCCGCGAGGAGAAGCACTCCGGGGATGATGCCGGCGGCGAAGAGCCGCCCGACGGAGCACGTCGCAATCACGCCGTAAAGTATGAAGCCCGTGCTCGGAGGTATCAGCCAGCTCAGCGTGCCTCCTGCCGCCGCCGTCGCGAGGCTCAGGCCTCCGTCGTACTTAAAGCGCTTCATCTCGGGGTAGGCCAGTCTGCCCATCGTCAGGACGGTCGCGTTGGTGGCGCCGCAGATGGCGCCGAAGCCGCCGCAGGCCACGAGGGTCGCGAAGCTGAGGCCGCCGGGAAGACGGCCGAGCCAGCGCTCGCAGCAGTCATACAGGCCTTTGCCCATGCCTGACATCAAGGCGAAGGCCCCCATTAGGACGAACAGCGGTATGACGACCATGGTGTAGCTGGAGGCGTTGGAGAACGGGACCGTGCGGAAGAGGAATATCGCCTGCTTCCAGCTCCCCGTCGCGACCCAGTATCCCACCAGGCCGACCAGGAACATGCTCATGCCCATGTTCATTCCGAAGAACGTCAGGGCTATCATGACGAGGATGCCTATGATCCCCAGCAGGGTAAGATCCATTGGTTCAGATACGCTCCTTTCCGAGGGATTTCATCCGGAGTTATTTCTCCAGTTCTATCATGTAGTACTCGAGAACTATGGAATCGGGATTGCGCGTGCCGACGGTGATAAACAGCCGGTCGTTGAGAATGCTGAGGCTGTCGTCGAATATCTCAAAGGAGGGCTTGGTCACGCAGTAGTAGACCTCGGCGGGGGCTATCCCTCCGGAGAGGACCGTCTCGACGTACTCGGGCGGGACTGTGCGGATGCCGTCGTTCTGGATATAGAAGCTGCGTCCGTCCTTCAGCTTGACCCCGTAGCGTGCGGAGAGCTCGGCTCTTCCGTCGGGACGGACGACCTGGCTGTCCACGCCGTCCGGCAGGAGCTCCCCGTCAAAGGGAAGCGCAAATCCGACCGTTACGCCGCTGGGAACGTATATAAGCTGACGGCGGCCCGTCTTCTCTCCCCTGCCGATAAAGGTCGGTTTGTCGACCTGAGCTCTGACTTCAAAGGCTTTAACAAATTTCGGTGTCATTTTTCTGCTCCTTCGATTCTTCCTTCTATATGCGGATCATTGTGTGATATTTTATAATCATTTCTCGTTAATACAATGTTAACATGTCATAATTGCATTCGTCCATACGGAATATTTCCAAATAATCCGATTTTTGCTGTAAAATGTGACAATCCGTTTCGTTTCGCGCATCATCGCAAGCGGCTTACTGTCATATTTTACAGCGGCGCGCAGGCCGCACTGTCAAATTTGTCCGTCCGGCGTCCCTGCGGAGCGTTGCGCGCGGAAAAAACAAAAGCCCGTCCGGACGGACGGGCTTTTCGCTGTGCATAAAGCTGACGCGAGGTATTGAGTATCGTTTTGTCACGGGGCTCTCTTCCGGCCGCGGCGCGGGAGGCCGCATGCGAGATAAGACAGCACGGGCACGAAGCGGCAGACCCAGGCTATTACCAGTGCGGCGGCGTAGACCGCGACCGTCTTGAGCACGACTCCCGACAGCGAGACCGGGCTAAACGCGCCGGAGAGCAGCAGGAGCAGATTGTGCATCAGATATATCGGGAAGGTGCAGGGGGCTATCTCGCGCGTGATCTTCCCGGCAGCGGGGCGCTCGAGCCGGCCGGCCTGCTTCACGAGCAGAAATACGCAGCCCGCGAGCGCTGTCTCGAAGAAACCGGTCTGGGACAGAAAGTCCGTGACGTAATATCCGGCGGCCTTGGAGCGCAGTATCGTTCCCGCCGTTACGACCGCCCAGAGAACTGTCGCGGCCGCCCAGAGCGCGGGGGCGGGAACGCGCTTTTTCGTCTTCCCGAGGAACCACCCGAGCACGAAGCACGCGAGATGGCCGCCGAAGGCGTCGAGATAGTTAAGCGCCGCGAAGTCGAGGTACTTCGCGCCGAATGCGGGAAAGACCACCGCAAGAGCGGAGACGGCCTTGACTAACGCTATTATGCCGAGCAGGAGCCATTCTCCCCTTCGCTCGAGGCTTCTCAGACCGCCGCAGAGGAGCGGCGAGACTAGATACATCGCGACAAGCGCGTACATGAACCAGAGCGAGACGTTCACTTCCCTGCGCAGCGCGGAGAGCGCCATCGCTCCGAAGGCGCGGACGGAGAGCTCGTGCGACGCCGTCAGGTGGTAAAAGATATAAAGAACGCTCCAGAAGAGCAGCGGGACGACGAGCCGCGGCAGCCGCTCCCTGAACAGCACGCGGACGTCCTTCGTCCGCTCGCTCGCGGTCAGCACGTAGCCGGTTATCATGAAGAAGATCGGCACGGCGCAGTATGCGGGGCTGCTCAGCGCGGAGAGGAAGAACCACCCCGTATGACCCGCGACGTCGGCGCGGAGCGCTCCCGCCGCGGTGTGCATGAACACCACGAACACGGATCCGACGATCCGCAGCACGTCAAGATAT
>JAFZAM010000230.1 GCA_017557265.1 Oscillospiraceae bacterium
GCTCCGCCGTCTCCGACGCCATAGCCTCGGCCTTCGCCGGACTCGACGATCAGTTTCAGCTCCGCGTCGGCGACCTGCGCGCCTACGCCGTCGAGCCGTACGACCGCGCCGTCGAGGACGGGACGGACGGCTTCTGGAACCTCTGCGGCCTCGTCCGCCGCTATGAGCCCGTCCGCGTCGACGAGAACGCGATCTCCGTGCTCATGACCGAGTCCGAATATCTCGGCGGAGCGCACGACAGTCCGTTCGTCAGCGCACTTAACTTCGACACCGACACCGGCGAGCTGCTCAGCCTGCGCGACGTATGCGCGGCAGGCGACCACTCGCTTGAGGATTATATAATCTCCCGCCTCGCGACCATAGGCGCGCGCCACGAGCTGGCCGACGCCTTCTTCGAGGGATGGGAGGACACGCTCGGCACGCTCGTGCTCGACGACATCTGGTATTTCGACACCGACGGCGTCACCGTCATCTGCAACACGTACCTCATCGCGCCCTACGCGGCGGGCGACATCCGCCTGACCGTCCCCTACGCGGAGCTCACCTCCCTGCTCGACGCGAAGTACTTCCCGCCGAAGCATGAGGACGACCCCGGCGGCGGGGAGCTCGTCGTCTCCGACACCGAGCCCGCCGACGTCACGAGCACCAACCGCATCGTCCGCGACGAGGGCGGCAAGAAGTTCTACTTCACTACCAAAGACACGCTCTACAACGTCCGCATCACGCTCGGCACGAGCAGCTTCGAGACGCTCGAGTACGTCCCCGTGCGCGATATCTACGCGCTCAGCCGCATGACGCCGGACGACTGCGTCGCCGTGCAGACGTTCATACCCGAGATACTGCCCGACCTCATGATATCCTACGTGTCCGGCGGCGAGCGAAAGTGCTTCCTCATAGCCGAGAGCGGCATGGACGGCTCGGTATACCTCATCCCGCAGGACTGAGAAAACGCGCATAAAAAAGACCCCGTTGGAGAAATCCAACGGGGTCTTTTGTCGTTAAGCGTTTACAGGATGGCCTTGCCCTCGGCGACGAGGCGGTCGTAGTTCTTTCTGGAGGCCTCGTATATCTTCTTGCGCAGGACGGGGTTCATCATCCTGCCGTCGACGAGGATGCGGTTGTCCGCGCCGGAGGTCGCCATGAACTCCGCGACGGCCCTGTCCATCTCCTCCTCGGTCGCGTCGGGGCCGACCTTCGGGCCGTCGGTAAAGATGAAGCGGTCGCCGTACATCTGCTTGAGCTTATACTTGTCGTTGAGCGCCTGGCCGCCCCAGGAGTCCATGTGCTCCTCGATGAACAGCGGCACGAAGTTCTCGACGAAGCCGCAGCAGTGGAGGTCCCAGTACATGCCGAGCGAATGGACGTACTCGCCGAGCTCGGTCGTGTAGGGCAGGAGCATCTCGCGCGCCGTATCGACGGAGAAGAACTCCGCGCGCTGGGAGCCCCAGTCGTCGTTGAAGTTGACGATGTCGGCGTTGAACCACTTTTTGACGTTGCGGTAGAACTTCTTGTGGACCTCGACGACGGTGCGGAAGAATCTGTGCACGCCCTCCTTCTGCTCGTCGTCGATGAGCGCGACGGCGGCGTACTGGAAGTCCATGACGGCGATGAGCCTCTCGAAGAGGCAGCCGGGCACGGAGATGTAGGTCAGTCTGTCGTCGCGGATGAGGTGCTTGTTGCGGTTGTAGCAGTCCTCCCAGTCCCACGTGTCGGGATCGGGCACGGTCAGGTACTTCTCCCACTCGTTGATGTCGAGGCACTTGGGCGCGCCGGGCTTGACCATGGCGCCGCCCGCCTCCTTGACGAAGACCCACTCGACTCCGTAGCCGTCTATGCCGTGGCCGGGATCGGCGGCGCGGGCGCGGTTCTCGGGGTCGCAGTCGAGCATGAAGGAGTTGTATTCGCCGATGGAAAACGGCGCCCACATCGGGGTCTTGCCCTGATAGAGGCGGAGCGAGTTCTCCTTCATGGTTATCGGCGTGGAGAGTATCTCCGTCTCGCTGAATCTCGTCTTGACCTTGTCGCGGACGACGAGCTCGTCCGGAGTGAACTTCTCAATAGACATATATCTTCCCCTATTCCTTCGGTTTTTTATCTATTTTAACAAAATAAGCCCCGGATTTCAACGGCTTTTTGATTTTCGGAACAATTTATGCTATTATTTTCAAAACCCCTTCAAGGAGCGAGGAATATGACAACGAGGCTTTTCGACGCCGACAGCCACCTCCGGAGCTTTACCGCGTGCGTGCTCGCGTGTACGGAAAACGACGGGAAATACGAGGTCGAGCTCGACGCGACGGCGTTTTTCCCCGAGGGCGGCGGCCAGTGCGGAGACCGCGGGACGCTCGGCGGCGTCAACGTGCTCGATACCGTCGAGCGCGGCGGGACGATACTGCATATCTGCGCGGGGCCCCTCCCCGCGGGCAGCGAGGTGCGCGGCGAGGTGGACGCGGAGCTGCGCTTTTCAAATATGCAGACGCACTCCGGGGAGCACATCGTCTCCGGCATCGTCCACAGGCTCTTCGGCTTCGACAACGTCGGCTTCCACCTCGACGGGGCCGCGACGCTCGACTTCAGCGGCGAGCTCACGGCCGAGGACATAGCCCGCGTCGAGCTGCTCGCGAACGAGGCGGTCTGGAAAAACCTGCCCGTCACGGCGAGGTACCCCTCCCCCGACGAGCTCGCGGGGCTCGAGTACCGCAGCAAGCTCGACCTGACGGAAAACGTCCGCATCGTGACGATAGAGGGCGTCGACGTCTGCGCCTGCTGCGCCCCGCACGTCTCGCGCACGGGCGAGATAGGCCTTATAAAGATAACCGACTTCATGCGCCACAGAGGCGGCGTGCGCCTGACGATGCTCGCGGGGCGCCGCGCCTTCCTCGACTACCGCGCGAAGACCGGCGCCGCCGCGGAGC
>JAFZAM010000231.1 GCA_017557265.1 Oscillospiraceae bacterium
AATTATCCGCTTTCACCGCAGCCGGCAGGCAGCTGACGCAGCCGGTCGCCCGCCGTGCGGCGATGGCGTTAAAATCATTTCATCTGCTTGACTTCGCCGGTCTCCTTGTCGCGCCAGCGGGGCTTGAGCGCCATCGGGTAGTTGAAGCTTATCGCGCCATTATTGCGGCACTCGGTGACGCAGACGCCGCACAGCCAGCACTCCTCGGGGTGCAGGACGATGGGCGGCTTCCCCTTCTCGGGGTTGGGGATGAAGACGTCGAGCGGGCAGATCTCCACGCAGCGGTTGCAGCCGACGCATTTATCCGCGTTGAAGCGGACGGGCGCGGTCGGGGTCTGCGCGTTGGGGACGGCGTAAATCTTTCTCTCGGACATGTTCTTGCCCTCCTCTCAGTCGGCCGGCGTCCAGACGCCGGTGTAGTCCTTGTTGTGGGCCTCGTACTGCTCCTTCATGTTGCCCCAGAAGCGCTCGGGCAGCTCGCCGACGACGACCTTGCCGTCGACCTGCTTGAGGGTGATGTACTTGTCCCACTCGGGCGGGTCCATCTCGGGATAGTCGATGCGGGTGTGGCCGAGGCGGGCGCTGGAGGCCTTGCGCTCGAGCGCGGCGATGAGGACCATGCGCGCGTGGTCTATCATGCTCAGGTCCTCGAGCGAGCGCATGAGCTTGTGCGGGTCGAGCGCGTAGAGGGCCTCATTGGCCATGGCCTCGACTCTGTCGAGCTCCTCGAGGCCGAGCTTCAAGAGCCGCTCGGTCTTGTACTCGCTCGCGAAGTACTGCATGACGCGCGTGAGCGCGACGTGCAGCTCCTTCCACTCGATGCCGGTCGTGCGCGTCGTCGGGGCGAGGACGCGGGCCTTCTCCCTGTCGACCTGCGCGCGGTCTATCTCGACGTCGGGCGCGGCCTTGACGTAGGCGGCGGCCTTGCGGCCGGCGTATCGGCCCGTCGCGGCGCAGAAGGAGTGGTCCTCCGGGCAGTAGAGCGTCGTGCCGGCGGCGTAGAGGCCGTCGATGGTCGTCTTGAGGTCCCAGTCGGTCAGGATGCCGCCGCCGTTGTTGGCGTTGCGCCACTGCGGGGGCACCTGCCCCTCGATGAACTTATAGGACATGATCTGGTCGCGGGCGCCGTCGAAGCCGGCCTCCTCCATCGTTTGGACCATGACCTTCGTCGTGGACTCCTCCGTCAGCATGAGCTTCCACGTCGCGCGGCGCTCTTCCTCCTTCATGGCGGGGAAGTCGCCGTAGAACGGGAGCTCGTACTTGCCGGAGAGGATGCCCTTGCGTATCTCCTCGTTGAGCGCGGGCGGGACGACCTGCGTGCCCGCGTCGGCCCAGCCCTGCGTCCCGTAGGGGAGCTTTTGGCCCTTCGCGTCGACGATGGCGACGTTTTCGTAGCTCGCGTCGCCCGCGCCGGTGTACCATCTGTGCTTGATGCCGGTGCCGGTCGTGATGGAGCCGCACTTTTCCATGCAGGTGAGCTCCGCGCCGGCGCGCCACGCCATGGACATGCCGTCGCCGCTGGTGGTGCGCGCGTGCATGTTGGAGTAGGCGCCGTGCTCCATGCTCATAAGCCACAGGGAGCCCGCGCTCGCGGTCGTTATGACGACGGCCTTCGCGCGGAATATGAGGAACTCGCCCGTGCGGGCGTTTATGCCCGTCGCGCCGACGACGCGCGCGCCCTGCTTTCCGCCCTCGTTGAGGACGCTCGTGCCCATGACGCGGTCGAATATCTGCACGCCGAGGCGCAGGCACTCCTTCTTGAGCGCGGGCTTGAACGTGCTGCCCCAGACGCGGACGACGACGTTGTTGCGCTTCTCGGGCGGGTTGTACTCCGGCGTCCCGAAGTCGGGATCGAGCACGGAGTTGTGCCAGCGGCCGTAGCGCGGGCTTATCATGAGCTTCGTCGCCTCGTCGCGGCCCTCCGCGCCGACGAAATCGTCGTCCGTATCGCGGATCTTGCCGCCCATCTGCTCCATCTCGAGCAGGGTGTCGTAGTTCTCGCGGCACTGGATCTGCATGCCGATGGCGTTGACGAAGGGCTTGTCGGCCATGTGCTCGGCCCACTCGTCGGGATCGACGCGCGAGAGCGGATTGCACGGGGCGTTGCACCAGTGGTCGCAGCCGGGGCCGCCGGAGCCGCTTCGCTCTGTGTTGCCCTTTTCCAGCAGCGCGACCTTGACGCCCTGCCGCGCGGCGCTTATGGCCGCCCAGCAGCCGGCGATGCCGCCGCCGATGACGAGCACGTCGACGTCTATCTGCCGCTCCTCGCCGAATTTGACGGGGTATGGCCATTCCGGCGGCGCGCCTCTGTCGATGACGTATTCATTCCAGGTTCCCATTTCTCGACCTCCTTCAAAGTCGTGTTTTTCTGATTTGATTATAGGCGAATACCGCGCAAAAGTAAAGGCGGACGTAACAGCCTCCCCTGCGTAAGGGGAGGTGCCGAGCAAAGCGAGGCGAAAGGGTCGTCGCAACGCAATGCCGTCAAGCGCGTAGGGAGCGACGCCCTCGTCGCTCCGATGCCTTCCCCTCGAGGGGAAGGTGGCACGGCGAAGCCGTGACGGATGAGGTGGAATTGTTCTGCGGGCATTGCAGTAGCGGCGACACCTCATCAGTCTCGCATACGCTCGACAGCTTCCCCTCAAGGGGAAGCCTATGGAGGCACTCCCTTGCGCGGAGAGGCGGAAGGTGGTATAGTATTCTACAAGCTATACGTTGGAGGTGACGATATGCGGCAGATAGGCGAGATCGACGTCGTCAGGTGCATGCTGTGCCGCACGTGCGTGGCGCTCTGCCCGCAGGAGGCGATAGATTTCGACAAGGTCGGCTTCTGCTACAAGGTCAGCAAGGAAAAGTGCGTCGGCTGCGGCAAGTGCGTCAAGTTCTGCCCCTACGGGGCGACGAGCCTCAGGACCGTCGAAGAATAAGGAGGAAGCATCATGGCTCTCAAGGATGAATGGAAAGAGACCGGCAAAGGCCTCGGCGACGCCTTCAAGGGCCTCGCGAAGAACGTCGGGCGCAGCGTCAAGACAGGGCTCGACATAGACAACGACGACGAGTCCAACGTCTTCAGCGACGGCAGCTGGCGCGAGACCGGCAAGGGACTCGGCAAGGCCTTCAAGGGCCTCGCCAAGAGCATCGTCGACTCCGCCGAGGAGGGCATAGACAAGCTCGACGGCGACGACAAAAAAGAGGAAAAGTAAGAAGGCTTCGCGTAGGGAGCAACGCCCTCGTCGCTCCAAAGCCTTCCCCCAACGGGGGGAAGGTGGCACGGCGAAGCCGTGACGGATGAGGGGCAACGATCGCACATTCTGCAACTATGCCCCTCATCAG
>JAFZAM010000232.1 GCA_017557265.1 Oscillospiraceae bacterium
GGGAGCTCCGCCGTCCCCGTCTCGAGCAGGACGGCCATCGTCGAGACGACGGCCTCCTTGGCGGTAAAGCCCGTCACGAGCGCGGTCACGACGCGCCAGTCGCCGAAGCCGAGCGGCCTGAATACCGGCGCGACGAGGCGCGCGATGAGCGCGAGGATGCTCGCGGAGGAGTCCTCGACGACGTTCAGGCGGATATCGAACGTGCGCAGGAACCATATCGCGACCGTCGCGATGAAGATTATCGAAAACGCCCTGCGCAGGAAGTCCTTGACCTTGTCCCACAGGAGCAGACCCGTCGTCCTCAGGCTCGGGAAGCGGTAGTTCGGGAGCTCCATGACGAAGGGGACGGGCTCGCCGCGGAAGGCCGTCTTTTTCAGGACGAGCGCGACTATTATGCCGACGATTATGCCGGTGAGGTATATGACGGTCATGGCGAGAGCCGAGCGGCCTCCGAAAAACGCAGCCGCGAAGACGGCATAGATGGGTATCTTCGCCGAGCAGCTCATATACGGCGTGAGCAGGATGGTCATCTTGCGGTCGCGGTCGGCGGAGACGGTCCTCGTCGCCATGACGGCGGGGACGGTGCAGCCGAAGCCGATTAGCATCGGGACGAAGCTCCTCCCGGAGAGCCCTATCTTGCGCAGCAGCTTATCCATGAAGAACGCGATGCGCGCCATGTAGCCCGTGTCCTCGAGCACCGAGAGAAAGAAAAACAGCACTACGATGATGGGCAGGAAGCTCAGCACGCTCCCCACTCCCGCGAATATGCCGTCTATTATCAGGCTGTGGACGACGGGGTTTATCCCGTAGGCCGTCAGTCCCCTGTCGACGACGCCGGCAAGCAGGTCTATGCCCGAGGCGAGCAGGTCCTGCAGCCACGCGCCGACGACGTTGAAGGTCAGGAAGAAGATGAGCCCCATTATGACGATGAAGATGGGGATGGCGGTGTACTTCCCCGTCAGGACTTTGTCCATTTTGACGCTGCGCGCGTGCTCCCTGCTCTCGCGCGGCTTTTTGACGGAGTCCGCGACGACGCCCTCGATGAACGTATAGCGCATGTCGGCGATGGCGGCGTTCCTGTCGAGCCCCGTCTCGTTTTCCATCTGCACTATGCAGTGCTCGAGGAGCTCGCGCTCGTTTTCGTCGAGTCCGAGCTCGTCGGCCATGCCGGGATCGCCCTCGATGAGCTTCGCCGTGCAGAAGCGCGGCGGGACGCCGATGTTCGCGGCGTGGTCCTCGATGAGGTGGACGACGGCGTGGATGCATCTGTGGACCTGCGAATCGGACGCGCAGAAGTCCGTGACGGCGGGCAGGCGCTTTGCCTTCGCCGTCTCGACGGCGCGGCGTATGAGTTCGGTCACGCCGTCGCCCTTGACGGCGGATATCGGCACGACGGGGACGCCGAGCGCCGCGCTCAGCTTCCCGACGTCTATCGAGCCGCCGTTTCCCGCGACCTCGTCCATGAAATTGAGCGCGACCACCGTCGGCACGCGCAGCTCGAGAAGCTGGAGCGTCAGATAGAGGTTGCGCTCGATGTTCGTCCCGTCGACGATGTTGATTATGCCGTCTGGCTTTTCGTTTGTGATGAAATCGCGCGCGACGATCTCCTCCTGCGTATAGGGGCGCAGGGAGTAGATGCCCGGGAGGTCGACGACGCGGCAGTCCTTCTCCCCTTTTATCTCGCCCGTCGCGCAGTCGACCGTCACGCCCGGGAAGTTGCCGACGTGGCGGTTGGCGCCGGTGAGCGCGTTGAAGAGCGTCGTCTTCCCGCAGTTCTGGTTTCCCGCAAGCGCGAAGATCATACGCCCGCCTCCTTCAGAGCGATCATTTTCGCGTCCTCGCTACGGAGCGTCAGCTCGTAGCCGCGGATGCGTATCTGCATTGGGTCGCCGAGCGGGGCGACCTTTATCTTCTCGACCCTCGTCCGGGGGATAAGTCCCATATCGAGCAGCCGGCAGCGAAGCGGCCCGTCTCCCCCGACGGTGGCGATCACGCCCTCCGAGCCGACGGGCAGTTCATCCAAAGTCATGGCGCACCTCCGTATCAGTTAGTCTGCGCTAACCTCTCTACGGCCTCATGTTAGCACCGGCTAACTCGTTTGTCAAGCCTTTTTTGTCGGCTTTTTTCATAAATAAAACGCCCCCGGAGGGGCGTTTGGATAGAGCTTGGAAAGCGGCGTTTTTCCCGGCTATTCGGTCTCTTGCATGGCGCGCCAGTCCTCGGCGGTCATGAGGTTTACGTGGCCCTTGCGCGTTTCGCCCATCTGCGGGACGGGAACGGCGTCGTTCGTCCACTGAGGGCGGAAGCCGAGCTTTTCCTGAACGCGCCTGGACTTCTCGTTGCCGTCGTAGTAGCCGCACCAGACGCGCTTCACGCCGAGGTCCTCGAAGGCGCGGCGCAGCAACTCGCGCGCGGCCTCGGGGATAAGGCCGCGCCCCAGTAGGGCTCGCCTATCCAGTAGCCGAGCTCGCACTCGTCCTCGCCGCGGGCGAGGTCGCTTTTAAAATGCAGGCCGACGCTGCCGACGGGCAGACCCGTCTCCCTGAGGACGACGGCGTAGGTCTCCGGCACGGCGAGGACGGTCATTATTATCTCGCGGGTCTCCTCGACGCTCTTATGCGCGGGCCAGCCCGCCGCGGGGCCGACGCGCGGGTCCTTCGCGTATTTATAGCACTCCTCAGCGTCGTCTTCGCTCCACGGGCGCAGTATGAGGCGTTTCGTCTCGAGTATCACGGTCTTCCCTTCTTTCGCGGTAAAAAGGAGCCGGCCCGCGCCGCGGGGGCGAAGGCCGGCTCTTTAAGTTCATGCCGTATCGCGGCTCAAGCCTCGTCCTTGATCGCGGCCTGGGCGGCGGCGAGGCGGGCGATGGGCACGCGGAACGGGCTGCAGGAGACGTAGTCGAGGCCGATTGCGTTGCAGAACTCAACGGAGGCCGGGTCGCCGCCGTGCTCGCCGCAGATGCCGACGTGCAGATTCGGGTTGACGGGCTTGCCGAGGGCGATGGCCATCTTCATCAGCTTGCCGACACCCTTGGTATCGATCGTCTGGAACGGATCCGCATCGAGAATCTTGTTGCCAAGGTAGTCACCCATGAAGGTGCCCACGTCGTCACGGCTGAAACCGAGCGTCATCTGGGTCAGGTCGTTGGTACC
>JAFZAM010000019.1 GCA_017557265.1 Oscillospiraceae bacterium
AGTGCCGACGCCGCCTCCCGCCGCCCCGCTCGCCATGACGGTCGACGACACGCCCGCGGAGTGGACGGTCTACTGGTACGTCTGCGGGAGCAACCTCGAGAGCCTCTACGGCTGCGCCAGCAACGACCTCAACGAGGCGCTGGCCGTCGCCATCCCGGAAAACGTCCGCGTCATCATCGAGACGGGCGGATCCTACCAGTGGCATAACGAGGCCGTCGCCAACGGCGCCATACAGCGCTTCGTGCTCGACAGCAAGGGCCTCACGCTCGTAGACGAGCAGCCTGACGCGAACATGGGCGAGGCGGAGACGCTCGCCTCCTTCCTCTATTTCTGCGAGACGCATTTTCCCTCCGAGCATAAGATGATGCTCTTCTGGAACCACGGCGGCGGCACCGTGACCGGCGCCGCCTTCGACGAGACCCACGGCTACGACTCGCTGACCCTGCGCGAGTTCGCCTCGGCCTTCGGCGTGGTGTACCCCGACGCGCAGGAGCCGCCCTTCGATCTCGTCGGCTTCGACGCCTGCCTCATGTCGACGATAGACGTCGCGAACACCTTCCGCGGCGTGGCCTCCTACATGGTCGCCTCCGAGGAGCTCGAGCCCGGCTGCGGCTGGCACTATACGGGCTGGCTCGGCGCGCTCGCCAAAAATCCGAACATAGACGCCGCGTCGCTCGGCAAGGCTATCTGCGACTCCTATCTCAAGGGCTGTCAGGAGCAGGGCGTCGATCACGAGATAACGCTCGCGCTGACCGACCTCGGCAAGCTCGCAAAGCTCACGGACTCGTATAACGAGCTCGGCAACGAGGCGCTGCTGCTCGCGCTGACGGACCCCAATTTCTTCGCGCATTTCGGCCGCGAGGCGAGGGTGTCCGAAAACTACGGCGGCAACACCCGCGAGCAGGGCTACTCCAACTTGGTCGACCTCGGCGATCTCGTGCGCAACAGCGCGGAGCTCTTCCCGTCGACCGCGGGCGGCGTGCTCGATGCCATAGGCGAGAGCGTTCTTTACAGGATAAACGGCGACTACCGCGTCGAGGCGACCGGCCTGAGCTGCTACTACTCCTACAACGCCGACATCAACGACTTCGCGAGCTATTCGCTCGTCGGAGCGAGCGAGGCGTTCAAATACCTCTACGCCTACGGCCTGACGGGCCAGCTGAGCTCCGCCGGCATCGAATACGTCGGCAAGCTCGGCTTCGTCATCGACGAGAGCAAGCTGCAGCAGACCGGAAACGGCGTCGTGTACGTCCCGCACGGGGGGTACGCTCCGCTTACGGGCGGCACGGGCGAGGGCCCGCGTCTCGTCTTCCTCGACACCGACGGAGCCGGACCGGAGGTCGGCTCGGACTATCCCGACGATGACGAACCCGACGACTACGACGCCTACGACTGGGATTCCTACTGGGAGTATCAGCAGTGGCTGGCCCAGCAGGAATACGAAAAGCGCCAGAAGGAGCTCGAGGAGCAGCGCAGGCAGGAAGAGGAGCAGCGCAGACTCGAGGAGGAGGAGCAGCGCAGGCTCGAGGAGGAGCGCCTCAAGGCCGAGCGCGATCAGCAGTATTATCAGTGGTGGCTCCAGCAGCAACAGCAGCGGGACCAGGAGCCGCCCTTCGCTCCCGTGCGTACGCTGCAGGACTTCGATCTTGACGAGGCCATGTGGGTCGTCGTCAACGGCGAGGCCTATCCGGAGCTTCACATGACGCCGGAGTTCGCCGACGCGATAAGCGAGGTGCGCGTCAAGGTCAGGCAGATGATCCAGGTCGACGAAGACCGCATCGACCTCGTCGACTGGGGCTCCAGCGAGCGCATCAGCACGAACTGGCGCGACGGCGTCGCCAACGCCTGGTTCAGCGGCTACTGGTCCTCGATAGGCGGCTCGGCTCTCAATAACGAGATATGCTATTCCTCCGACGATTACGTCATCTTCAGCTCGCCCATACTGCTCAACGGCGAGCGGTGCAACCTGCACTACGTGCTAGAAAAGACGGTCGAGACTCTCCGCAGCGGCGCGATACATACCTCCTACGACTGGCGCATCCTCGGCGCGAGGAAGGCGAGGGACGAGGAGACCGGCATGCCGGACAAATACCTCATGCAGCTCCAGCGCGGCGACGAGATAATCCCCGTCTACTACGTCAGGCAGGACGTAAACGACCCCGATTCGGCGTGGGAGGAGTATATAATGCGCGACAACGCGGTGACGTACGTCGACGAGGATCAGCTCGACCTCATGACGGACTTCGGGCAGGGCGTTTATCTCGTCCAGTTCGAGGTCATCGACTGCCGCAACAGCTCCGCCTTCTCCGAGGAGGTCCTCGTTCAGGTCTTCGACAACCTCGTCCTTGCCCAGCTCTACAGCGAAAATCTTGAGGGTCTCGAGACCGCCGAGGTCCGCATCAGATAAGCTGCGAAAGGGAAATAAGATGATACTGTTCTTCACCGGGACCGGCAACAGCGAATACGCCGCGCGGCGCATAGGCCGCGCCGTGGGGGAGACGCCCGTCTCTCTCGCCCCGCGCCTCAGGACCGGCGACGTCTCGCCGCTCGAATCCGGGACGCCGTGGGTCTTCTGCGCGCCGACCTACGCCTGGCGCATGCCGCGCGTAGTGAGCGAGCACATAGCCGCGACGGAGCTGCGCGGGAATAAGGACGTCTACTTCGTCCTGACCTGCGGCGGAGATACGGGAAACGCCGAGAAGTACTGCCGAAGGCTGTGCGAGGAGAAGGGGATGCGCTTTCGCGGCCTCGCGCCGATAGTCATGCCGGAGAATTACATCGCCATGTTCTCCGCCCCGGCGGAGGACGAGGCCCGCCGCGTCATAGCGGCCGCCGACCCGAAGATAGACGCCGCGGCGGAGCTCATCAGAAGCGGAGCCGATCTCCCGCCCGTCAAAAAAAGCCCGCTCGCGGGCCTTCTCAGCGCCGCCGTCAACAAGGGCTTTTACGCCTCCGCCATCAAGGACTCGAAGTATTATTCGACCGACGCCTGCGTCTCCTGCGGCCTTTGCGCCGAGAGCTGCCCGCTCGGGAACATAACGATGAAGGACGGCAGGCCCGTCTGGGGCGGTAAATGCACGCAGTGTATGTCCTGCATCTGCCGGTGCCCGGCGGAGGCCATAGAATTCGGAACGAAGAGCGCCGGCAAGCGGCGCTACGTCTGCCCGGAAGTGTAACGTGAAAATAAAAGAACTCCCCCGATCCGAAAGGACCGGGGGAGCTTTGTGCTTTGCTCAGAATATCACGTCGCAGAGCCGCTGGAACATGGCCGCGACCTCGGTGCGCGCGGCGGTATCCTGAGGTCTCAGGTAGCCGTCGTAGCCGTTGAGGACGTGTATCGCTATGCAGAAGTGCATCGCGGGCCGCGCGAACTCGCTTATCGTGAAGACGTCGGTGTACGAGAGCGTGTTCGTGTTCGCGCTCAGCGCGTCGGTGTCGACGC
>JAFZAM010000020.1 GCA_017557265.1 Oscillospiraceae bacterium
CAGCGAGAAGAAGCTCCGTCCCGTAGCCGAAGGCGCGGAGCGGCTTGGAGTTGACATAAGAACAACGGAACCCCGCGACGCCGCCCGGGACGCGCCCGGGGAGGGCTTCGATATCGTGCTCGCCGACGCGCCGTGCTCCGGCTTCGGGACGGTACGCAAGAAGCCCGAGATAAGATTTAAGCCTCTCGCCTCGGTCGCCGCGCTGCCGGAAAAGCAGCTCGCGATACTTAAAAACCTCGCGGACGCTGTGAAGCCGGGCGGCGTGCTGATTTATTCGACCTGCACCCTCATAAAAGAGGAAAACGAGGGCGTCACGGACGCATTCCTCGCCGCAAGACCCGATTTCGGGCCGGAGGAGTTCGAGCTTCCCGGCGCGGGCCGCTGCGGGGGCCGCGTGACGCTGCTTCCCGGCAGACTCGGGACGGACGGATTTTATATATGCAGAATGAGACGAAAAAAGATATAAAGTCCCTGCTCCCGGGCGAGCTCGAGGAGGAGTTAGCCGCGCTGGGGCTGCCGAAGTTCCGCGCCAAGCAGGTCTTCAAATGGCTCGCCTCCGGGGCCTCCGGCTTCGAGGAGATGACGGACCTGCCGCGGGACCTGCGCGCGAAGCTCGACGGGCTTTACGCCATAACGAAGCCGGTCGTCCTGCGCAGGCAGAGCTCCGCCTCCGACGGGACGGAGAAGTTCCTCTGGGGCCTCGCCGACGGGAACGCCGTCGAGAGCGTCCTCATGTGCTACGACTACGGCAACAGCGTCTGCGTATCCTCGCAGGTAGGATGCAACATGGGCTGCGCCTTCTGCGCCTCGCGCGGCGGCAAGGTCCGCGACCTGCGCCCCTCGGAGATCCTCGATCAGGTGCTCTGGACGGAGAAGGAGACGGGCAAAAAGGTCTCGAACATCGTCATGATGGGAATAGGCGAGCCGCTCGACAATTTCGCCAACGTCGAGCGCTTCCTGCGCCTCGTGAACTGTCCGGAGGGGCTCAATATCGGGATGCGGCACATATCCCTCTCGACCTGCGGCCTCGTCCCCGGCATAGAGAGGCTCGCCGGGCTCGACCTGCAGCTGACGCTCTCCGTGTCGCTCCACGCGCCCGACGACGAAACTCGGAGCGGCCTGATGCCCGTCGACCGACGCTGGAACGTCGCCGAGCTCACGGACGCCTGCGTCCGCTATTTCGAGAAGACCGGGCGCCGCATAAGCTTCGAATACGCGCTCATCCGCGGAGTCAACGACTCCGACGCGCAGGCGGATATGCTCGCCGCGCTGATGAAAAAGACCCGCGGGCACGTCAATCTCATCCCGCTCAACGAGGTGGAGGGCAGCCCGCTCAAGCCCGGGGACGCGAAGCGCTTCGCCGCTGCGCTCAAGGAGCGCGGCGTGAACGTGACGGTCCGCCGGAGGCTAGGCGCGGACATAGACGCCGCGTGCGGGCAGCTTAGAAAACGCACTATGAAGGAGACGCAATGAGATTCTGGGGACTTAGCGACAAGGGCTCCGTCCGCAAGGAGAATCAGGACGCCATACTTGCCGAGAGCTATATGGCCGAGTCCGGCATCGAGACGGCGATACTCGTCGTCTGCGACGGGATGGGCGGCGCGAACGCCGGAGGGCTCGCCGCCGCGATCGCCTCGGAGACGTTCGTGCGCTATCTCAAGCCGGGGCTCGATTCCGAGATACCGCTCCGCAGCCTGCTGACGCGCTGCGCCCTGCTGGCCAACGAGGCCGTGTACGAGAAGGGGCGCTCGGCTCAGGAGTTCCGCGGCATGGGGACGACGCTCGTCGCCGCCGTCGGGACCGGGGAGCACATGACCGTCGTGAACATCGGCGACAGCCGGTGCTATCTCGCCCGCGAGAGCGAGATAATCCGCGTCACGAGAGACCATTCCCTCGTCGAGGAGATGGTCGAGCGCGGAGAGATAATGCGCGAGGAGGCCTGGCGCCACCCCGGCAAAAACTACATCACCCGCGCCCTCGGGACGGACCGCTCCGCGCGGTGCGACGTCTTCGAGGTCGACGTCGCGGAGGGGGAATTCCTCCTTCTGTGCACGGACGGGCTGACGAACATCGTAAACCCGCAGGAGATACTCTTCGAGCTCTTCTACGGGGGCGAGCCGGAGACTGCGGCCGACCGCATGCTCGAGATAGCAATGTCGCGCGGCGCGCCGGACAACGTCAGCCTCATCCTGTTCGGCAGGTAGCCGCTTGATTGGATTTGCAAAACATGGTAAACCGGACCCCGGAGACCCGGGCCGTCCGGTACGTAAAGCCCGCGGCGCGCGCGGCGGGCGAACGGAGGACAGCGTATGGACAACGATAAATACATAGGACGTCTGCTCGACGGCCGGTACGAGATCAAGGAATGTATCGGCGTCGGAGGCATGGCCGTAGTATATAAGGCTCTCGACCACCGCCTGAACAGATACGTGGCCGTCAAGCTCCTCAAGGACGAGATGGCGGTCGACGAGGACTTCAGGCGCCGCTTCCACACGGAATCGCAGGCCGTCGCAATGCTCTCGCACGCGAACATCGTCGCCGTGTACGACGTGTCGCGCTCGAGCGACATGGAGTACATCGTCATGGAGCTCATCGAGGGCATAACGCTCAAGCAGTACATGCAAAAGCGCGGCGCGCTCTCGTGGAAGGAGACGCTGCACTTCGCCACGCAGATAACCAAGGCGCTCCAGCACGCGCACAGCCGCGGCATCATACACAGGGACATCAAGCCGCACAACATCATGATACTGCGCGACAGCAGCGTAAAGGTCGCGGACTTCGGCATCGCGCGCGTCGCCTCGACGCAGAACACGCTCACCCGCGAGACGCTCGGCAGCGTCCACTACATCTCCCCCGAGCAGGCCAAGGGCGGCCACGTCGACGAGAGGACGGACATCTACTCCCTCGGCGTCGTCATGTACGAGATGCTGACGGGGCGCCTGCCCTTCGAGGGCGACAGCGCCGTCTCCGTCGCCATTCAGCACATAAGCTCCATCCCGCTCTCCCCGCGCGAGATAAACCCGGATATCCCCGTCGGCCTCGAGAATATAACGATGCGCGCCATGAACCCCGACCTAGACAAGCGCTACAAGTCCGCAGACGAGCTGCTCGCCGACCTCGAGAAGTTCCGCAAGGAGCCCACGACGGAGTTCGAGTATAACGAGCTCTCCTTCGTCGCGCCCGGCCTCGAGCCTGAGCCCGAGCCCGAGCCCGCCCAGAAGAAGACGCGCGCTTCGTCGCTGCCGAAGGCCTCCCGCATGGGCGAGATGGACGCCGAGGACTATGCCGCGAGCTCGCGCCG
>JAFZAM010000021.1 GCA_017557265.1 Oscillospiraceae bacterium
TCCGACGTCGCCGGTCGCGAAGAACTCGTCCTTATCCCTCGTTATCGAGCCGTCGGGATTGCGGCGGTTGTGCTTGAAGAGCAGGTTCCATGCCCACTGCGCGTCGTCGAGGGTCTGTCCGTGGGAGCGGTGCTTGACGTCGCGGTAGATGAAGTCGGCGTATTTACCGTCGTAGAACGCGAAGTTGTTGACGCCTATTATGGCGAGGCGCGGCGGCGTCTCGCAGCCGTTGACGCGCAGCCAGAATTCGCGGTTTCCGGCGTTGACGTCCTGCCTCGTCGTGACGGCGCGGCCCGGCCTCTGGGCGACGACGATGTCGTCGAGCTCGCCGCGGCTCTGGTAGATGGGGACGGGGCACTTATAGCCCTTGAGGCTGCCGTCCTCGTTGAAGAGCGCGATCTCGGGGGAGGGGCCGGCGGTGCTGTCGCCGCCCGCGAGCAGGTCGCCGCAGACGCGCGAGAACATCATCGTCATAATATCGCCCATGCTCATGCCCTGCATGTAGACGCGGCCGGGGTCGACGCCGTACTTTTTCTCCATCTCGGCGATGAGCGCCTTTAAGAACTTGATGTGGTGGTTATCCTCGCTCGCGCGGCCGTCGGGCGCCTTCGCGAAGAACTCGAGCATGCTCGGCCGCTCGCCGGGCGGGGTCGGCTTGTCCTCGCTCAGCCAGCTGCGCGACTTTCCGCCCGCGTTCGGGAAGACGGCTATCGCGCCCTCCGCCTCGCAGACGGCCCACCACGTCGTCTCGTAGAACTGATATTCCGCCATCGCGCCGCCGCCGTGGCAGGCGACGATGAGCGCGGGCTTGTCGGCGACCTTTTCGGGGATATACTCCAGCCAGCTGTCCTCGATGCCGTCGGCGAGGACGGCCTTGACGAGTACGGGGGGATGCGGCGGCTGCGTCGTGTTTGAGCTCGCGTTGTTGACGGTCGATCCGACCGGCGCGAGCGCGCCGGAGGGTATGCCCTCGGACCTCTCGCCGGGAGTTAGCTTTATGATACCCATTTTATGCGCTCCTTTTCCGTTTTTTCTTTATTATCTCACGCTCTCCCGCGCCCGTCAAGGCGGGCTTTTGACATTGACAAAGACTGAATACAACTATATAATATAATATAGGATGTTAAGATATCAGAAAGTGATATGTGAACGTTCGGAAAGAAAGTCCGAAAACATAATTAAAACGGAGGGAAACACATGAAAGCCACCAAGATCCTCGCCGTCGTGCTCGCGGTCGCCATGCTCCTGTCTCTGAGCGCCTGCGCCGCGAAGCCCGCCGCGAACCCGACCCCCGCCGATACCGATACCGGCGCGAAGACCTACACCATAGGCATCAACACGTGGGGCTCCGGCGTGCCCGTTCTCGACATGTTCGGCGACGCCAAGGAGTACACCATCAAGACCCTCGGCCATAAGGTCAACCGCATGAGCGACGACTTTACCGCCGACAAGGAGCTGCAGAACGTCCAGAACATGTGCGCCGCCGGCGTCGACGGCATCGTGTTCCAGGCGGCCGCCGTCTCCACCGTTCCCCAGATCGGCGTCGAGTGCGCCAACGCCAAGATCCCCTTCGCGTTCGACGTGTTCGTCGGCGAGAACCCCGACCTTGAGGCCCTTGCCGCCTCCAACGAGTACTACTGCGGCGCCATCGACCTCGACATGGTCTCCGACGGCGAGGCCGTCGCCCAGATGGCGTTCGACGCCGGCTGCCGCAAGGCCTGCATGATAGGCGGCAACATCGGCGACAACAACATGGACCAGCGTTCCGAGGGCTTCACCAAGCGCTTTACCGAGCTCGGCGGCGAGGTCCTTGCCGAGGCGCGCTGCACCGACAACTCCGAGTGCCCCGCCAAGGCGACCGACATGCTCAGCGCCCATAAGGACGCCGACTGCGTCTACTGCTTCGTCGGCGACTACATCGAGGGCACCCTCACCGCGAAGGGCAACCTCGGCCTCGACGGCATCAAGGTCTTCGTCTCCTGCGTCGACGAAGGCACCGCCAACTACATCAAGGAAGGCACCGTCTACGGCGGCAACGACGGCATCTCGCTGGCCTGCTTCATCTCCACGACCCTCGTCTTCAACTACCTCGCCGGCCACAAGATAGTCGACGCCGACGGCAAGGCTCCGCGCCTTTCCACCCACCCGTTCCAGGTCAACCAGGAGAACGTCGACAACTACCTCAAGGTCTTCTTCTCCGACACCGCGCACCCCTTCACCAAGGCGATGCTCGAGCAGCTGGTCTACACCTACAACCCCAACGTCAGCTATGAGGACTACGTAAAGCTCGTCAACGAGATCAACCTCGACTACATGCTCGAGTCCAACGGCCTCAAGTAAGAATCATTCCGTGAAACAGCCTGCCCAAAAGGCAGGCTGTTTCACAATCGGCATCAATCCACATCGGAAATGAGGGAAAAGCCCATGCCCGAAAAAGGCGAGACCCGGAAAATGAAAAACTGGGTGTTCTGGATCATCTTCGCGGGGATAATCATCGTCGCTCTGGCGGCGTTCCAGCTCGTCGCGAAGCTCGTATCCGGCAACAGCTTCCTCGAATGGTCGAATCTCAAGGGGATAATCTCCCGCTCGGCGTACCCCTGCTTCATCGCGTGGGGCTTCTGCTTCCTGTTCGCCTGCGGATATACGGACATGTCCATAGGCGGCGTGGTCGTGCTCGGCTCCTTCGTCTCGTGCATCCTCGGCAACTGGTTCGGTCTGCCGGGGGTCATCATCGGCGGTCTGGCGGTGGGCCTGCTGCTGATATTCATAAACTTCCTCATCTTCACGTATTCGGGCATCCCCTCGTGGATCGCGGGCATAAGCCTCGCCATGGTCTATGAGGCGATCGCCTTCCTGCTGAAGATATCCAAGGGCACGAAGGCCCTTATCTCGACCTCCCTCGCGAAGGAATACAGGATCCTCGGCCAGCTGCCGTGGTGCCTGGTCATCCTGCTCGTCGGCCTCGTCATAGTCTACTTCATCTACAACCGGACGACGGTCGGCCTGAACATCCGCGCTCTCGGCGGCAACAAGGACGTCGCCGAAAAGCTCGGCATCAATACGAAGAAGACCCTGCTCTTCGTCGGTCTCATAGCCGGTATCCTCGTCGGCGTCTCCTGCGTCCTTCAGCAGAGCTACGCCGGCCAGACGACGGTCAAGACCGGCCTTACGAGCATAAACATGATATTCCAGCCGCTGGCGATTTACCTGCTCGCGCAGATAATCCGCGAGCGCATCAACATCGTCGTCTGCGTGCCGATATGCGCCTTCATCCTCTATGCCATCTTCAATCTCCTGACGATGCTCGGCGTCCCGTCCGGGACCCTGCAGGAGGCGTGCCTCGGCGCGTTCATAGTCGTCTTCGGCATAATCGGCTCGAGAAAAGTAAAGGGGGTCGTGAAATGAGCGAGTCCATTCTTGAGATTCGCGGCCTCAACAAGCACTTCGGCCCGACCTGGGCCAACCGCGACGTCGACTTCACGCTCGGCCGCGGCGAGGTCCACGGCCTGCTCGGGGAAAACGGCTCCGGCAAGAGCACGCTGCTCTCGCAGATAGCGGGGCTCTACCGCTCCGACTCCGGCGAGATGACCGTAAACGGCGAGAAGTACGACCCGCATTCCCCGCTCGACGCCAACGCGCGCGGCATCGCCATGGTCATGCAGGAGCTCGGCGTCATCGGCAGCCTGCCCGCGGGCGTCAACGTCTTCCTCGGGAGGACGGGGCGCTTCGCCAAGGGCGGCATCGTCGACCTGCGCGAGATGAACCGCGCGGCCGCCGCCGTATTTGAAAAGTGGGAGCTCCCGATGCCGCGTCTCGGCCGCCTGACCGAGGGCATGAGCATCGAGGAGCGCAAGATGATAGAGCTCGCGCGCGCCCTCTCGGTCGACCCGGAGATACTCCTGCTCGACGAGGTGACGCAGTCGCTGTCGCTCAATAACCGCAACAGGCTCTACGAGCTCATCGCGAAGTACCGCGAGATGGGCCGCAGCGTCATCGTCATAACGCACGACATCGAGGAAATGGTCCAGATAACCGACGTCATCACGGTATTGCGCGACGGCGAGGTCGTCGGCCGCGTCGCCACGAAGGACACCGACCCCGACAAGCTGCGCATGATGATGGTCGGGCGCAACATCTCCGGCGACTACTACCGCGACGACAACGTCCCCGAATGCGACGGGGAGACCGTCCTCGAGGTGCGGGACCTGACCGTCCCGGGCGAAATAGAGGACGTCAGCTTCGACGTGCACGCGGGCGAGATACTCGGCTTCTGCGGCCTCTCCGACGCGGGCATACATACCGTCGGCAAGGCCGTCTTCGGCCTGACGAGCGCCGCCGGGACCGTGCATTTTCTCCCGACGGACGTCTATATAAAGAGCGCCCCGCAGGCGCTCGCCAACCACATGGGCTACGTCCCGAAGGACCGCGACAACGAGGCGCTGATGATCCACGCGAACATCCGCGACAACTCCGTCCTGCCCTCGGTAAACGAGCTCAGAGGCGCGCTCGGGCTGCTCGCCCCGGGCAAGGTCAGCTCCCTCGCCGACGGGGTAGTCAAGAGATTTTCCGTCAAGACGACGGGCATAAGGCAGACCATGGACGCGCTCTCGGGCGGCAACAAGCAGAAGGTCAATCTCGGCCGCTGGCTCGCCAAGGACCTGCGCCTTCTCATCCTCGACTGCCCGACGCGCGGCGTCGACGTCGGGGTCAAGGCCGCCATCTACGCGCTCATGAAGGAGGCCAAGAAGACCGGCATCGCCGTCATCCTCATCTCCGACGAGCTGACGGAGGTCCTCGGCATGGCCGACAGGCTCCTCGTCATGAAGGACGGCCGCGTCACCCGTGAGATAAGGCGCGACGAGGACTTCACCGAGCAGGCCGTGATAGGGGTGATGATATGAAGAAGAAAGTCCGTCTTTCCGACCTCGTCCCGTTCATCGCGTTCGTCGTGCTCTTCGTCTTCTTCTCGATAGGCACGAAGGGCAAGATGCTCTCGTCGTACTCGCTGAAGATGCTCGTCGAGCAGTCGATACTGACGATAATCTCCGGCTGCGGCGTCCTCTTCGTCGTCGCGCAGGGCTCGATAGACCTGACCGTCGGCGTCAACGTCGCGCTCAGCGGCGTCGTCGCGATGCACGTGGCTCACCTGACGGGGCAGGGCTGGCTTATGATACCGGTCGCGCTCGCGGTCGGGCTCTGCATGGGACTTATAAACGGCCTCATCGTCAGCAAGTGCCACGTCCCCTCCTTCACGCTCTCGATAGCGATGCTCATCGGCATCCGCGGCATCGTCAACTTCATCCAGACGAAGATAGGCGTCGAGTACCTGCCGACGTCGATGCTCTTCGTGACGTCGTCGGGCGTCCGCATCGCGGCGTTCGCCGTCATCGCAATCGTCATGGCGTACCTCTTCGAGTTTACCAAGCTCGGGCGTTACAGCCGCGCCATCGGCGAGAACGAGACGACCGCGCGCTTCGTCGGCGTCCCCGTGGACAGGATGAAGATACTCGTGTTCGCGCTCAGCGGCCTCATGGCGGGCTTCGGCGCGCTGTTTTCCATGGCCTCCGTCGGCGGCACGACCCAGACGATGGGCGTGTTCCTCGAGATGAAGGTCGCGATGGGCGTGTTCTTCGGCGGCGTGCTCGTCACGGGCGGCTCCAGCGCCAAGTTCTACAAGATAATCCTCGGCGCGCTCTCGATAACGATCATCGTCTACGGGCTCTCGCTCATGGGCATGTCCGACAGCCACATCTCCCAGTCGGTGGAGGGCGGACTGCTTCTGCTGATCCTCTTCATGACGATCATCTCCAACCGGAAAAAGAAGGCCGCCCAGAACGAGCCGGCGCCGGCGTCAGGCGA